>JANQMK010000087.1 GCA_028280085.1 Pseudomonadales bacterium | reverse complement strand
ATACGACGAGCAACACGGCGAGATGTTTGATCAGTGGACAAGTCCCCGCCATCGGTGGCTGAGCTAGTCGGCGACGGTACCATGAGCGGCTTGACATTGGCTAGCCGAGACTGCCAATAGGCAACTATCGCCGGGCTGTCATAGCTCGCCTTTGCCTCTTCAATAAAACGTGGAAAGGTATCGTCATATTTAGGTAGATTTTGCTCTAAACGTAATGCCTCATAAAGTTCAACAATCTCATTGCCTATAATGACGCAAGTTATACCATCCCAAATCATATGATGGCCAGACGCAATGATTAGATAACGGTTTTCTCCGGTTTTAATCACATGAAAACGACTTAATGGATCGCGATGAATATCGTAGGACTTAATAATCTTTTCGTTAACCAAGCAACGTTTGTCAGCATCTGTCAGCGACTTATCTGTATAGTCGATATAATCAATACTCACACTCGGCTCTCGCGCTATTACTTGATAGGCGATATCGAGAAAAGGATGCTTACTCGGCACAACTTGGGTCCGCATCACTGTATGAGACTGCGATAAATGGATAACAGCCTGGCGCAGTAAATCGATATCCAACTCACCAGTGACATCGACGACAAAGCCCATACCATTTTCAACGGTGTCTGGCTTAGATAAGGCAGAAAGATAGATATCACGCTGCATCGTTGCCAGCGGTAGAATATCCTCAACCTGTTGACGATCAACACGTAAGAATTCAAATAATTCTTGCGGCTCAAACATAGACAAGGACTGAATAGCATTCGCGGGCGTCGATACGACTTCTGCAAGTAAGGAGAGAAAATGCTCTGCCATGGTAGCTATAGTCGATTCATCAAACAAATGGGTATTATATTCAAAAGTGCCTAATGTCTTAGAATCAGAGGGACTAACAAACAACGTCAAATCATATTTCGCGATCGCCTCGTCACTAGGCATCACCTGAAATGTTAATTCACCGATAGTCACGTCATTGTGCGCATCAACGGCAATCAATCCCTGTTGTTGTGCAAAACCTACTTGTGCAACGGGAGCACGATTGAGGGCGCGTTTGAGGTCAAGTGATTCAAGCACCA
Organism: Pseudomonadales bacterium; assembly: GCA_028280085.1. GTDB lineage: Bacteria > Pseudomonadota > Gammaproteobacteria > Pseudomonadales > JANQMK01 > JANQMK01. The sequence continues at coordinate 1,429 of JANQMK010000087.1, read as the reverse complement.
TAGGTGCCGGTGCGTACTGATGATTAAACGCCTCAATGCAAGTCTGCTTAACCCGTTCTAGGTAATCTAACACAGTGGGGTTGCCGCTCAGATCAGTTCTGACAACAATGGCATTCACAAATAATCCGACCAACCCTTCTAGTTGTTGAAAATTACGCCCTGCTACAGGTACACCCATGCAGATATCCTGTTGATTGGACCAACGCGAGAGCATCAAAGAATAAACTGCTATATTCAGCATAAAAGCAGTACAGCCATTAGCCTTGCAAAACGTCTCTGATTTGGTAATTAATTCTTGTGGTACATCAAAACGATAATAGGCGCCATCATAAGTGAGATGTTTTAACCTAGGCCGATCGGTAGTAAGGATTATCTCATCAGGTGCTCCAGCCAGTTGTTTCACCCAGTAAGCCACCTGGGACTGTAGAAAATCACCTTGTAATTGTTCACCTTGCCAACCGATGTAATCGCGATACTGCAATTGCAATGGCGGCAGTAGTTCCTGGGGTTGTAGATTGTTGACGATACCTTGATATAGCGTGACTACTTCTTTAAACAGGACACCTGTCGACCATCCGTCTGATACTATATGGTGAGTATTTAGCATCAAGACATGTCGAACCGGCGACTCACTTATTCTAAGCAACTTGACTCGCACTAACAGATCTTCAGTCAAACTAAATGGCGTTTTAGCTTCATTGGCAATATGCCAACGCACCGTTTCTTCACTCGGCTGTTGACCCGCTTCAACTAAATCAATGATTGGTGTAATCCAGGTATTTAAAACACGAAACTCTTGTCGGACCCCCTCATCAGTTTGGATAAACTTAGCCCTGAGAATTTCGTGACGTTGCAAGATAGTTAATATTGCAAGATCTAACGCTGCAACAGTAAATTCTCCCTCCACTTGATACGCCGCAAAAATATTGTAAGCAGGACTTTTGGGTTCTAACTGATACATAAACCACAGACGCTGTTGCTCATAAGATAATGGCACTATTGTTCGATCATCATCGGTTCGTGCTACCGGTGGTGTCAACAATGGTGGTGCGTTACGTCCCCTAGTCTCCAGCCAGTTAACAATAGCTGCGATGGTGTCACACTCAAAAAATGCCTGCAGGTCAAAAGGCACACCGAATTGTGTTTGGATACGAGAAACAATTTGAATGGCTAATAGCGAGTGGCCACCGAGATCAAAAAAACTATCATGCACGCTGACCTTGTCCTGTTGTAATACATCACACCAGATAGCGGCGATGGCTTCTTCCATATCTGTACGCGGAGCGACATATTCTTCCTTACCCGCATAGGCTAAACCCCGCTCTCGCAACACCGTTCGGTCGACCTTACCATTTGGTGTCAGCGGCCAACTCTCTAACAGCATCAATCGACTCGGCACCATAAATTCCGGCAGCTGACGCAACAGATA
>JANQMK010000082.1 GCA_028280085.1 Pseudomonadales bacterium | reverse complement strand
GCTATCGTGCGGTATTACAAAATAATGACGTTTTAATTACAGATAGCGGGGGCCATCATCTGTTTACTTTGCAAACTTGCTGTGACAACAAGAATGCTCAATACATCAGGCAAATGAAAGATATGCATAATACCTCCGCCACCGTTACCATTGAATCTGGTTGGTACTATCCAGAATTCGGTAAAAAAATTGAGCGGCAGGTTATTGTTATTGAAAAATTTGGTCGCTTACCGGTTGACATTGGCTATCGGTTAATGTCGGCTCAGTCAGTATAGGTTCACCAAACTATTAGTATAAGGCTGCTTTTCTATGGCCTAGCCGGTGCTGAAATACAGTTGTCATAATAGTTTATTAGCTGAACATAAAAGCGTACCGCTTACTAAAAATTTGCCATCGTACTGCCATAAACTTGCAATACTCGGTCGTTATAGTGGGGCTCGATCGCTGAGGTAGCCAATAGGTTTGCTTGGTTGTTGTTTACTTGGGTTTAGGTTTGACGCTAGTTTGACATAAAAACAGCAGATTAAAACCAAGTAGAGCTGGCCACGCCGACTGCTGATAGATTATTAGCAAATGCTCAACATTGGCTTGGGTCTTAACGGTTGACACGTGTAGATTAGTGGAAATTGAGTTAGTAGAAATCTAGTAAGTGATCATCGTTAGTTGTTAACAGGTGAAATTCAAGAATAGGTTTGATATGAAGATTTTATTCCTGTCGCATTATTTCCCACCTGAAGTGAATGCTCCTGCCAGTAGGACCTATGAACACTGTAAATCATGGACTGATAATGGTCATCAAGTAACGGTTGTCACTTGTGCGCCGAACCACCCTAAAGGCAAGGTTTTTGCTGGCTATAAGAATCACCTCTATCACCGTGAAACCATTGACGGTATTGATGTTATTCGGCTTTGGACATTTGTTACAGCGAATGAAGGTGTATTGAAACGGACGTTTAACTACATCTCTTTTATGCTAATGGCAATCTTGGTGGTACCTTTCCTCAAGCGTCCTGATATTGTTGTGTCGACATCGCCGCAGTTTTTCAATGGCTTGGCAGGCTATTTTGTTAGCCGATTAAAGCGTGCAAAATGGGTGCTAGAAATTCGAGACTTATGGCCAGAGTCTATTGTAGCTGTCGGGGCTATTCGCAACAGAAAAATAATCGATTTGCTCGAGTCCGTTGAACGCTTTGCCTACGAAAAAGCAGACCATATAGTAACTGTCACTCAATCGTTTAAACAGTACATGCAAGATCGGGGTATTAGAGAAGATAAAATTAGTGTGATTTATAACGGCGCTAATCTACAGTTGTTTAAAGCTGATCAGACCGATACCGATAAGGAAACATATACTGATGGTCTGAACGCGCTAAAATCTGAGTTGAAGAATAAATTTGTTGCCTCTTATGTTGGCACTCATGGTATGGCGCATCATCTCGATACGCTGTTAGAAGCAGCCGAGTTGTTGCAGCACAGAACTGACATTGTGTTCTTGATGGTCGGCGACGGCGCGGAAAAGACTAAGCTGGTTGCTAAAAAGCATAGCAAGAAGCTTGACAATGTGATCATGCTGGATCAATTACCCAAGCAGGCGATGCCTCATATCTGGCAGTTATCTGATGTGAGCATTGTTCACTTGAAGCGGTGTAAATTGTTTAAGACGGTTATTCCGTCAAAAATATTTGAGAGTATGGCAATGAGTAAGCCGATCCTATTAGGGGTCGAAGGCGAAGTAAAAAACATCATTGAAGCTGGTAAATGTGGATTGTTGATAGAGCCAGAAAACAGTCGACAAATGGCAGAAGGCATTGTTCAGTTGGCTAATAATAAAGAATATTTATCATTACTCGGTAAAAATGGCAGACGTTATGTCACTACGTATTTCGATCGTAATATACTTGCTGGACAATTTGAGGTGCTGATGTCAACATTGCTAGAAGAGCCAAAACCAATACTGGGTATCGAGTATGGGGCTTTTAGCACAAGTATCAGGACTTAAGGAGGTTGTAGTTAGCTAATATGGATTCGGTTCTTTCCTCTTATCGTTCGACAAATATTCATTGGCGACAGCCTAATGTTTTCTGGTTTATCTGTATTGCGTTATTAGCCGCGCTCACCATCCCTTTTTACGAACCCATCCGTTACATGGTATTTCGCTGGATACATGTCGAAGAATATAGCCATGGTCTTTTCATTCCGTTTATCTCCGCATTTTTGATTTGGCAACAGAAGAATGAATTAGCCGAGTGTGATTTTAATGGCTCTTGGTTGGGAGTTCTGTTGGTGGGGTTTGGTTTTCTAACATGCATGGTTGGCGAACTGGCCACGCTGTATGTGATTATTCAATATGGTATTCTGCTTATTATTATGGGTATAGCGTTGAGTTTTTCGGGAGTGCAAGCGTTTCGCCGTTTGTGGTTGCCCTTAGCTATTTTGATTTTGATGATACCTCTGCCCAATTTTCTTTATAATAACCTCTCAGCGAAGTTACAACTGTTATCCTCTCAGCTTGGCGTCTCTTTTATCCGGCTATGGGATATTCCTGTTTATTTAGAAGGTAATGTTATTGATTTAGGCGCGATGAAATTGCAGGTTGTTGAAGCCTGTTCTGGTCTTCGATACCTCTTTCCATTGATGGTACTGGGTTTTATTGCTGCATACTTCTATCGAGCCCCCTTGTATAAAAAGTGTATTATTTTTCTATCTACATTGCCTATTACAGTGGCGATGAATAGTTTACGGATTGGGATTATTGGTATTACGGTCGATAAATATGGCCAAGCGGCGGCAGAGGGTTTTTTACATGATTTTGAAGGTTGGGTCATGTTTATGGGCTCCTTTGGCTTGTTACTATTGGAGATTTCGTTGCTTACTCGATTATCAGGCCAGAAACTTAAATTAACCGACGTATTTATTATTGATTTACCCGAGCAGCTAGCCGAAGACCAGCCTACTAAAGCGAGACAATTGCCTAAGCCTTTTTGGGTCTCCAGTACATTTGTTCTTACAATGTGTGTGGCTATTGTTGCTTTGCCCGATCGCAAAGAGATTATTCCCGAGCGTGAAAGTTTCGGTGGCTTTCCGTTATATATTGGCGAATGGCAAGGTGATTTTGTGCCAATGGAGCAGCTTTATATTGATAAGTTGAAATTTAGTGACTATGCGCTAATTGATTATCGCAATAGTGTTGGTGACTATCTCAATTTCTATGTTGCCTATTACGATTCTCAAAAGAGTGGGGCATCGGCACATTCGCCTAAGAGCTGTATTCCTGGCGATGGCTGGAAAATTAGCGACATGCAAACGGTCACTATGAAAGATATAACCGATGGCAAAGATTTAAGGCTAAACCGGGTAGTAACCACTAAGGGAGATAGAAAGCAATTGGTTTACTATTGGTTTAAACAACGACATCGCAATTTGACTAATGAATACTTAGTTAAATGGTATTTATTTTGGGATGCTCTAACACTTAATCGCACCGACGGCGCTTTAGTCCGTTTGGTTTTAAATGTTGATGATACCACGAGTCTAGAGATGAGCGATCAGCTAGTAAGGGACTTTCTTTCCACTAGCTATTCCCAATTAGCGTTACATCTTCCAGATTAGCCATTCTATTTTTGCCTTTAGCTTGGCTAACACTTCCATGGATGATAGCCACTTATATGTAGGCGCAAGTTAGGTGAGGCTACCAGGAGGTTAATTATATTTATCGCGAGTTTTGTTATAGCGATGTTTATTACGGTGGCTTTAATACCACTGTTAATCCATTACGCTTATCGCTTTGAGTTTGTCGATTTTCCGAATGAAAGAAAGGTGCATACTAGCGCTATTCCTCGTGTCGGCGGCATTGCTATTGTCATTGGCGCGCTTATCCCTATCTTTATTTGGCTGAACCATGTTACCAATGTTTTTTATCTAACATCGGCCATGGCTGTAATATTGTGCTTCGGTGCTTGGGACGATCGACGCAATATCGATTATCGGCTTAAATTATTGGGGCAAATAGTTGCCGCGTTAATCGTGGTACTGTTGTGTGATGTTAGAATATATTGGTTGCCCTTGCTAACTGATTTTAAGCTGCCAGAAATGGTGAGTATTCCAGTGACGGTGTTCTGTTTGGTAGGTGTTACTAATGCCGTCAATTTTTCGGATGGTCTTGATGGCCTTGCCGGTGGTACCACCTTGCTAAGTTTCGGCTTGGTAGCCGTTATTTCCTACATGGTAGGGGATTTTACTCTACTGGTAGTGTCATTAGCTGTCATGGGCAGCTTGTTAGGGTTTTTGCGCTATAATACTCATCCTGCATCAATATTTATGGGCGATTCTGGGAGCCAGTTTCTAGGCTTTACCATTGCCACACTAACCATCCTTTTGACACAGCAATCTGATGTTGGGCTCAGTCCGGTGTTGCCACTGTTATTACTTGGTTTACCCATATTTGACACGTTGATGGTGATAGCCATACGCCTTTACCGCGGCCGGTCGCCATTTTCTCCAGACCGCAATCATTTACATCACCAATTACTGGATGCAGGATTTCACCATTACGATGTGGTAATGATGCTTTATATGTTGCAAGGTTTTCTGACTGTTGCCTGTTTCTTTTTGCGTTATCAAAGCGATATTTTACTAATCCTAACTTACATGGCGTTCTGCGGTGCTCTGTTGTTATATTTATATCGATTGCGAACTTGTAATAACAAACACGAATTTACCACGGCGGCAGCTGGTGAAAAAAAATCATTACTAACATTAAACTGGCGTTTTCTCGCTGACAGTGATTGTAATAGTTATGGGATTTCACATATTTTAGAGAAACTTATTGCGGTGGCGTTACCGTTAACCTTTATTTTATCAGCGATGTTTTCTGTTGAAGCGAGTGTTGATATTGTTATTCTTTCAGGCGTGCTGATATTCATTTCTCTGGCTTGTGCGGTACGGATAACACGAAGCCGTTTATTTTGGATTGAACGAGCTCACATCTACATTTTATGTTCTCTTGCCATTTACCTTTACCACTATATTCCTAACGAAAAGATGAGTGTGCATGATTTTCTGTCAGTTGCTTATATCACTTTATTTCTTGCGGTAATTTTGGTCTTTCGGTTTTCTACCAAAAAGGGTTTTGAAATAACGACACTGGATTATTTGGTAATCTTTATGGCATTTTCACTACCTTATATTTCGTCTATTGGTGGGGCATTGCCTGGTGCTTCTAGTATTTCCATTATGATTATTCTGTTTTATGTGGTGGAAT
>JANQMK010000061.1 GCA_028280085.1 Pseudomonadales bacterium | reverse complement strand
ACGATGCCGAGCGTCTGCGCGTCGCGTTCTTTATGGGCTTTACTAACTGGGATGGATTTTATGCTCAATTAGATAAACATCGTCAAGTCGTGAGCAAATGCTTTGCTTCGGCTATATCATCGGCTGAAGATGAGCCTTCGCAGCGCCAGACCGATCAAGTGTGGTATGAGTTGTGGGAATCGCTTGAAACGGAAGATCAACTTGATGAACGTTTTATTCAATTGGGTTACGACAATCCAGAGCAAGTACTATCGAGCTTAAAAGCCACCTTGCAATCCATTAGTAATAAAGTTGGCCAGACCGAAGGTCGGCAACGCATTGATAAATTAATGCCACTGTTGTTAGCTGAGGTAGCTAAACAGGCTGACCCTTGCGAGTGTTTGCAGCGACTTTTGCAGTTTATTGAAAGTGTCTTGCGGCGTACGTGCTATCTCGTATTGTTGATAGAAAACCCGCAAGCATTAACTAAGTTGGTGTCGCTATTTGCGGCAAGTCCTTGGATTGCAGAAGAAATTACCAACTTCCCAATATTACTAGACCAGTTGCTGGATTCAGGTATTTACGAATTGCCACCAGAACGGGACGAATTAAAGAGCGAACTTAGCCAACAGTTAGCGCGGGTTGCTGAGGATGATCAAGAGCAGTTGATGGATACATTGCGTTATTTCAAGATGGCGCATATCTTGAACGTTGCTGCTTCAGAAATATCAGGCAAGCTACCGTTGATGAAAGTCAGTGACTATTTAACCTATATTGCGGAAGTGGTACTCGACCAGGTTGTTAAAATAGCATGGCGTCAGATAGTTGCTAAATATGGCTCTCCAGCAAGATGTAACAACGCAATAGATGACACCCAGTTTGCCATTATTGGCTACGGCAAGCTGGGTGGTATAGAGATGGGTTACGGTTCCGATCTTGATTTAGTTTTTATTGCGGATATTAAGTCAAATCTTGTCACCGATGGTGACATGAGTGTGCCCAATTCTATTTTTTACCTTCGTTTAGGGCAGCGCATTATTCACATTCTTCACACTCGCACTTCCCTGGGGCAATTGTATGAGACTGATATGCGGTTGAGGCCTGATGGTAACGCCGGTGAACTAGTATGCACAATCAGTGCATTTAAGCACTACCAAGCTCGTAGTGCGTGGACTTGGGAGCATCAGGCCCTCGTAAGAGCGAGGCCGGTCGTCGGCAGCGAGATGGTGGCGCAGCAGTTTATTACGGCACGGCAAGAGATTTTATGTGAGCCTCGTGATGCTGATATGGTGCGGCGACAAGTTAATGAAATGCGAGACAAAATGGTGGCTCACTTAGGTACAAAGCCAGAGAAAAGTATAAAAAGTGAATTATTTCATCTTAAACAAGACCCTGGAGGTATCGTTGATATCGAATTTATGGTCCAATACGCGGTCTTGGTATGGGCGCATAAACATCCTGCTATTGTTCGATATACAGACAATATTAGAATCCTAGAAACATTGCAAGCTGAAGGCCTATTTAGCGATGGTGATAGCAATGCGTTAATTGAGGCTTATAAACAATACCGAGCCATGGGACATCGGCTTGCGTTGCAGCAACGGCCTCATATGATTGCGGCAGCAGATTTTGATGAAATCCGCGACGTGGTGCGTGGCTTGTGGCGGAAATTGTTGACCTAGCGGCAAAAAATCCTATGGGATAGTTGAAACTTAAGCAGTGCTCTCATGGTATTACTGTTGGTGTTGTTATTGAATTCTTTAAATCATTTGAAGTCAGGCTCTTGTGGTACGCGCCTAATACTATCTAGTACTAGATAGTATTAGATAGTATTAGATAGTAGTTAACGATTGATAAGAATGATATTTTTTAGATAAATTGAGTTTGTGGTAAGGAGTAGCATGATGTCGATGGCCGACCGTGATGGTCTAATTTGGTTTGATGGAGAGATGGTTCCGTGGCGTGATGCCCAGGTCCACGTTTTAACACATACCTTACATTATGGCTTGGGTGTTTTTGAGGGTGTAAGAGCCTACCACACTGAAAAACAAGGCACCTGCATATTTCGTTTAGAGGAACATACTAACCGGCTATTTAATTCTGCGCACATTTTAAACATGAAAATGCCTTATGACAAAGCACAGCTTAATGATGCTCAAAAAGCTGTGGTGCGTGAAAATCAGCTTGAAGAAGCTTATATAAGACCGATGTGTTTTTATGGCTCGGAGGGTATGGGATTACGCGCTGACAATCTGAAAACTCATGTCATTGTCGCAGCTTGGCATTGGCCTTCTTACATGGCCCCGGAAACAAGAGAAACAGGCATCAAGATTCGCACTTCCTCATACACGCGACATCATGTCAATATCACTATGTGTAAGGCAAAAGCAAACGGTAACTACATTAATTCCATGATGGCGTTACAAGAGGCGTTAGATTCTGGCTGCGACGAAGCACTGCTGCTTGATAATGAGGGATATGTTGCTGAAGGCAGTGGCGAAAACATTTTTCTGATTAAAAATGGCATGTTATATACGCCAGAATTGACTTCATGCCTTGATGGTATTACACGTAGTTCCATTTTTGCCTTTGTTGAAGAATTAGGACTGACGATTCGCGAGAAACGCATTACGCGCGATGAAGTGTATGTTGCTGATGAAGCATTTTTCACTGGTACCGCCGCTGAAGTACTGCCTATACGTGAGTTGGATGGGCGTACCATTGGCAGTGGTCGGCGTGGGCCTATCACGGAACAATTGCAGACTATGTATTTTGACCAAGTTAAAGGGCGCCGTGATCAACACCCGGAGTGGCTAACGCCGGTAAGCGTGTAATATAAAATATCAACATAGTGCATGCGTAAAGCCGGTGAAAGATAGTGTCAAACCTATGTCGAACGCAATTAGTTTTCCCATCGCATTATAGATTGTCGCTATGCCAAGCTTACGAGAAAACATATTAGTCGTTGGTCCTTCATGGGTTGGCGACATGGTCATGTCTCAATCTTTGTTTAAAGTATTACGCAAACTTTATCCCGATTGCGTCATCGACGTATTAGCGCCGGCCTGGAGCCAGCCCATTCTCAAACGGATGCCTGAAGTACAACAGAGTATAGAGATGCCGGTAGGGCACGGCTCTCTCCAATTGGCAGTACGTTACAGGTTGGGCAAATCACTGCGTAAGCGGCGCTATACTTGGTCCATTGTATTGCCAAATTCGTTAAAGTCTGCATTTGTTCCTTATTTTGCTAAGATCCCTCGACGTACAGGCTGGCGTGGTGAATGGCGCTATGGTTGGTTGAATGACGTGCGAAAGTTGGACAAGGCAAAGTTGCCATTGATGGTTGAGCGGTTTACCGCACTGGCTTATAGCGTTAATCAGGGGCCGCCTGAGACTCCTTTTCCCGCCTTAGTTGTCAATAAGCACAACGCAGAGCGATTGCGACAGAAGTACCAGTTATTTGGTGGTCAAGCCGTATTGGCATTATGTCCTGGAGCAGAGTTTGGTCCTGCTAAACAGTGGCCTGAGTCACATTACGCAACACTTGCAGCGGAAAAAATAAAACAGGGCTGGCAAGTGTGGATTTTTGGCTCTGATAAGGATGAGCCAGTGGCGCAAGCCATTCATGATTTGTTGAGTGAAAAAGAAAGAGCAGCTTGTTTTCTATTAGCAGGCAAAACTGCATTGGCTGAGGCTGTTGATCTTTTGTCTTTAGCATCAGCTGTGGTTAGCAATGACTCGGGCTTGATGCATATTGCCGCGGCATTATCGGTACCAGTTGTGGCTATCTACGGTTCTACTTCCCCGACCTTTACTCCGCCGCTCAGTGAGCAAGTGAAAGTTGTGACGCAGACCATCGAGTGTGCCCCTTGTTTTCAAAGAGAATGTCCTAAAGGGCACCTGAAATGTCTAGTAGATTTGTCGCCCAGTCAAGTTCTAGCTGCGATGACAGAGTTGACCGATTCGAGTAAAGTGGCCAGTAGATCAGTATGAGACATGTACTAATTGTAAAAACGTCGTCTATGGGCGATGTCATTCATACCCTTCCAGCTTTATCTGACGCACAAGCTAGTATCCCTAATATTAGGTTTGATTGGGTGGTTGAAGAGGACTTTCAAGAGATTCCGGCTTGGCATCCTGCGGTGGAACATGTCATACCGGTTGCGATAAGGCGTTGGCGTCGAAACTTATTGGCGAGCTATCGCGGTAAGGAAATTCGTCAGTTTAAAAGTGAGTTGAAGAAACGCCACTATGATTTGGTGATCGATGCACAGGGGCTTATAAAAAGTGCCTGGATTGCGCGACAGATAGATACACCCTGTGCTGGTTTTGATAAAAAATCAGTGCGCGAACCGCTGGCTGCCATGGCTTATCAAATGAAAATCTCGGTTGCCAAAAACCTACATGCAGTGGAACGAACCCGGCAACTCTTTGCCAGTGCGCTGAACTATACTAAGCCTGCCGAGGTTGGTCGGTATCAGCTCAACAAATCTCGCTTTCAACATTCCGAGCCGGCTGAGAAGTCTTTGGTTTTCTTACACAGTACGACACGGTTTGACAAGCATTGGCCGGAACCCTACTGGTGTGAATTATGTCAGATGGTGGAACAGTTAGGTTACCGAGTGAAACTGCCGTGGGGCACAGAAAAAGACAAGCAACGCGGACGGCATATAGCGAGCTGTTGTAGCAATGTTGATGTGTTGCCAAAGCTAAATCTAAAGGGGGTGGCTTCGGTTATTAATCAAGCTGATGGCGTTGTAGCAGTGGATACAGGGTTAGGCCATTTATCAGCGGCACTGGATATTCCGACTATTTCTCTTTATGGACCAACAAGTCCCGCATTAGTTGGTGCCTATGGTAAAAGCCAAGTTCATTTAGTTGCGACCGAGTTTAAACCTGTTAAAGACCTTGACGAATCAATTGTGCCAGCAGTGTTTCGTCCGCTAACACCTGATATCGTCTTTCAGCAGCTTAAAGATCTATTAGCTTAATTGAGTTCATACTATTAACTAATCTTAATTAAGATCTAATAGCAATAGTTAACAAATAGTGATGAAAAATAATTAACGATATAATGGCAGCGATGTGAAATTTGATCCAGATAGACTTGACCAAATTACTACTCAGAATGTCTTGCCTGTCGAGCTGGCGATAGCAGGTAGTCAGCCTTTATTATTGAAACAGCTGGTGCGTGAAGTGCCGACAAAGCGCTATGTCTATTTTGGCAGATATAGCGGCCAAGATGTCATAGTGAAATGTTTTTTTGGCGCAAAAACACGTGAAGCCCGTAGTGAGCTAAGAGGTTGGCGGTTGCTAAAGGCAGCCAATATTAGGACGGCATCGCTAATATGGCATGATATTACAAAAGATGTGGCAGTTCTCATCTATGAGTTTATTCCGGGAGAAAGTCTCGCCGACGTTTATCGGCACGATCCATTTGCGTTATTGAGTAATAAAACCTGGTTTTTGGTGTTATTTGATCAGCTTATACAATTACATAAAGCAAAGCTTGTTCAAGACGATTTTCACCTCGGTAATTTTATTTTATGCGGTACCGACGTTATCGCCATTGATGCAGCAACGATTAAACCGGTCAATACGCCCCAGGCGCTAATAGAAAATTTTGCACTTTTTATTGCGCAATTTTATGCGAGGAATATTGAGTCCCCCGAGAGTTTAATAGCAAGATACCAAGACCAATTTACTACCACTAGCATTGATGTATCGGCGTTCTCCTTGATGTTAAAACAAGTGCGAGAGAAGCGGTTATACAAAAAGCTCTCTAAATCCTTACGTGATTGCACTCAGTATAAGCGGATTAATGGTAATAGTTTTAGTGGTATGTGTTTACGTCGTGAAGAAGCGGCAATAATGGCCATGATTAATAGTGATATAGATGATCTTATTCTTCATGGAGAGCGGCTTAAATCTGGCAATAGTGCAACAGTAGCGATGGTAATGGTTGCTGACAAGCAATATGTCGTTAAGCGTTATAACCAAAAGAATGCGCTGATTCTACTAAAGCGTCAATTCAAAGTAAGTCGCGCTAAAACCTCTTGGCTTGCGGCCAACTGGTTGTTGTCAATTGGTGTGCGAACTCCCCAGCCAATTGGATATCTCGAAAAAACCAGTGGCTTGGTCAAACGACAGGCTTATTTTATTACGGAGTATATAGCTGGTGTTGACTTGGCTACCCACCTTCACGACGATCACGGGGGCGCACCCTATTTAAATGACTTACGCTATTTATTTAACATGATGCAATATTATCAGTTTTCGCATGGCGACTTAAAAGCGTCTAACCTGTTAGTGTGCAATGATCAGCTGTGGTTAATTGATCTAGATGCCATGCAATTAAGGATGAGGAGTGGTCGATTTCAGAAAAAGTTTACCGGCGACAAATACCGTTTGTTACAGAATTGGCAAGCTGACTCAAGCAAAAGCGATTTAATTGAGCGCATAATAAGCTAAATTTTTAGTAATTGACTATCCCTTCTGGATGATGTTTGATTGGAGTACTAAAAAATTGATAATAGTAGCAAAGGGCTTTCGCGGTTATTTTGATGTGTAGGTATTTGCCAGTTTTGATATTCAACCGGGTATTTTCATTGCGTATAATAGCCACGGTGAGCTTGGTTTTTGTGTTTTTTGCACCAAGTTGCTTTGCTCAAGGCGCAAAATACCACATGTCAATAGCGGCTACTTCGTTAGAAGAAAGTTTGCTGGCGTTTAGTAAGCAGGTTGCAATCCCAGTTGTTTTTCGACATGAAACAGTGCGAGATCGGCAGGCGCCCGAGTTGGTTGGTACCTTCACCATAGCTGAAGCGCTGGATATTTTGCTGCAGCAAACGGAGATCAAATACCGTTTTCTTGGTAATAGGCAAATTGTCTTTTATCGGTCCGAAAAGAGCTTGTTGTCTGATTCTTTCCAAGGCAAGCTGATGGCGGATACAGAGATGCCCGCACACGATAATTACTTGCAAGAAATTGTAGTGGTCGGCGAAACCAACCATGTTCTTTGTTGCGCCAGTTCGCCGTCCACTGCCACTAAAACTTACACGCCAACGCTTAATGTACCCCAATCACTTGAAGGCATCGACAAGGAACTCTTTGCCGATCGTGGTAATGCGACGCTGGTGGAAGTGTTCCGAGATTATTCTTCTATTAATATTACTGACAAATCTGGCAATATTAATTTACGTGGCTTTGCCTTGCCCCCCAGTGCCATATTAAAAGATGGCTTGCCGGTAGTGGGTACGGGAGTTACTGCATTGCCGTTACAAAGTGTAGAGGGTATTGAGGTAGTCAAGGGTGCTAACTCGTCACTATATGGTTTTGGTGAACCAGGGGGGGTTATTAATTTAGTCACCAAAAAGCCGAAAGAACAGGCGTTTACCCATGTCGGTGTGAGTGGAGGGAATTACGATCATTATATCGCAATCGATACCAATGATAAGTTAGCCAGCAGCGATATATACCAGCGCATTAACTTACTGTATCGTAAAGAAGAAGACAACGGGCCGGTAGATGGTAATACCACGCAATTGCAGCTGACACCGGCCTGGCGCTACGATTTTGATGATGGCAGCCGACTACATGTCAGGCTAGAACACAACGACCAAAAAGTGCGGGGGAATCGAGGGCAGCGAGCATTTGATGATTATCCTGAGTTAGTTGCCGTATTCCCGCCTTTTTTGCAACCGAGTGGTGGCGCCGACAGCGCATTAGAATTAGTCTACCCTAACTTTGATGCGAGTGACTTGGACAGAGATTTTTATCCCTTGCATGAGCCCAGTAACGAAAAACTCTGGCGGGAGTCTACTGTCACAGATCTCAACGTTTCTTTCGAATCAGCACTGAATGATAGCTGGCAATATACCGTTTCGGCCTATGCTGGGGCAGCCAAGGTTGACAGTAGATTTTTAACGGATGGGTTTATATTGGCCAGTTTGGCCACCGATGTTAATGCATTTAATTCTGTTCCTATTTTAGAAGCCGCCTTTGGTAACGGCTTAACGGCAAATACGCATGACGCACAGCAAGATTTTGAAGACTATTTTGATCAGCGTTTTGGTGTGCCGCAGGATGGGCCTTTTATTTTATATCCTTATGTGAATGCCATCTATCGAGACGCTGATATCCCTGTCTGGAGTGATGGCATGCCACGCTTCTATCAGCAGCCGTTAGCGAGCGTTACTCGGGATAGGCGTTATAGTATTGAGCTTAATATTACAGGCGAAAAATTTTGGGGAGGGGTTGATCATCAATTACTGTTTGGTGTCAACATCTCGAAGAATAAGTCAGATTTTACGCTAGATGGTTTCTACAACAAAGAACTGTATGATGCCGGCCGAGCACTGGAAACGTCCGGTAATTTAGCCGTTGCTTGGGGCCTGCAACGTTATTCTGCAACACAGTGGTACAACCCGTTGACTGGCGAGGCCCCTAATGGCATTGTCTTGCCGGACAATTTTGCCCGCCAGGCTGGTCTGGCCCCCAGTCAGCTCTACCCATT
>JANQMK010000060.1 GCA_028280085.1 Pseudomonadales bacterium | reverse complement strand
CCCTCTATTTTTTACGCAACATCGTCAACTTTTAATGTAAGAGCGTTTGAATTTCTTCCAGAGTGGATATTAAATCTGCTGCCGCTAAGTAATATACGTACTGGTCCATTGATATTAAGAACGAGACCTATTATCGATGGTATTATGCCGTCAAGGTTTGTTCCTGCTGAGCCTGGTGAGGGGGCACCTTCAGTTTATGAGGCTGATTTAAGCATCTATTTAGATGCTCCCTACATCGAAGTATTTGAGGGGTTAGGAAGTACTAGTATGCGTAGTTTACCGATTCCTTTAAAAGTACGCAGTCCAGTTACCTTTTTGCAAGATGGCCGTTTGGAACTGGTATTAGCTAACACTGAAGATGTTGCTTTTAATGTTGATCTGTTTGCGTTGGAGCGAGAGAAAATACGGCTCTTGTTGGGAGAAAATTTATTTTCTGGTGTTGTTGATGTGGCTTTAAGTCTCATTACTGGCAGTCCAGATCATAAGATAGGAACTATAGAAGTTACGGTACCGGCTGATACCGTTAAGCTGCGCGTGGTGGGTGAGCCAATTCAGTAGTATCGTTTTAATAACTTTGAATTTATACGGCTAAATGGCTATAGCCAGTAGTGCCGCCCACTTTAGCGGAATTTATCTGAAAAACGTGGGCTTAGAAAAATATTCAAGCAACAGGAAAAAGCAACAAGGGGAAACAGGCAACAAGAGAAATAGTGCCGCCTAAGCGAATTGAGGTCTTGGCTTGCGTTTAATGTAAATAACTTTGTTGACTACTGCTACGAGCTTTTCATCCTCGTCTACAATATCGACCTTAATCTGCGGGTAGTGGGCTTCTCCGTTTTTAGTTTTTGCTACTATGTCGGCGATCTGCTCATCGTTAAATCGAAAACGGGCTGTTACCGTGGTTCTAGCTGGCGCAACGAAGTCGATATTGGCTGCCTTGTCCCAAATGTAATATTCTTTACCTAAAATTTGAATTAACATCATGGCGTGAAAAGCATCTGTCATGGCAAATAGAGCGCCGCCAAAAATAGTCCCCCACAAATTGGTGTTATATCTTCGTACTGGAATAACCGCGTCGATTTCGTAAAAGTCTTTGGTAATATGGGAAACACGGATACCGTTGCCCAAGAAAGGCGGCCAGAAACGGGAAAACCATTTAATTTGCCAATGAGTGAATCGCATTGTAAGACCAGAATTTCTTAGCTTTTAACTATGCTTATTTGCTTGTTTATTTCTTTTTAATGTCCATGCCCATATCATTTCGCATTGAATGGGCTCGTGACACGTTTCGTCTGACACTGTGACTTTAACAATAGTATCGCCTTTCTGAGTATTACGAATTAAAGCTACTTGCTCGTCCGTGAGTTCAGCTTTCGCAGTAATTGTGCCCTCGCACCGACGCTTACAGTCTATGGTCATTTTTTTCAGCAGTACCATTCTATCGTCGGGTGCGTTCATGCCAACGATAAAGCCGGTCGCTGACTCTGCTACCATAACCATTGCTACAACATGGACTGTGCCGATATGATTGCGAGTTCGGCGGTGATTAGTAACTTGGATTGTTGAGCTTTTTGCGTCTAACTTTAGAATCTGTATTCGGGTAGTACCAGCATAGGGAACAGCAGCACCCAATATTCCGCTTAATAACTTTCTCCGTAACCATACCGGCAAACGGTTAATAATATTGACAGCCATAGACATGCGGTTTACGGCTTTCATATAAAATGCCTCAGGCGCAACAGCCTGTTAACTGTGATATATATCTAATTAACGCGGCAACTATCTGGCTCGAACTGTCTTGCTCGATAGTTGCCGTTGTTTTGATATCGCAATATGTTAGCCCTTAGTAATACTTCCAGTAATATGAGGTTTATCATTATTACTGTCTTTAAGATAAAAGCTAACGTTATCGCCTTCAGGGTAGTAAGAAAAAACTACCTTATTTGGGAGAAAAATAGGTGTTTTAAAGCTAACATCTACTGTGACAGGAGTCGCTTGGATATACTGCTCTAAATGCGATAAGCAGTATGCTTTAGCCCACATGCCATGTGCGATGTGACGCTTAAAACCAAAGAGTTTGGCAGAAGCAGGAAACAGATGAATAGGATTTAGGTCGCCGGAAACCTTACCGTAGATCCGACCAATGTTAATAGGCGCTTTGAAAGTAGCGCGTTTTATTTGCTCTGGTAGTGGTTCAGCTTGCTGTGGCGCACCCTTTTTCACTTTGGTTTGCTTGGAGCGCTTCAGAAACTGACTTTCGCTGGTCCAGACTAAGTCTTTACCATGAGAGACTTCAGTCGCTATAGTAATTACGTCGCCCTTATCGTTAGTTTCAATATCTTTTAAAAAGGTATGTATATCGAGCGAAGCACTTTGTTTAATGGGCTTTAATTGAGTGATTTTATTACTCAAATGTACAATACCCATGGCTTTGTATGGAAAATGCTTATTGACTAGTATTTCCATATGGAGCGGAAATGCTAAGATATGAGGGTAGGTAATTGGCAATATGCCATTGTCGCTAAAACCACACACTTCTCTATATTTATTCAATCGCTCTCGGTCAATGGGGACGCCAGACACTTTTACTGCGATATTGGGTATACCATGCCCCTTGGTAAATGGGCCCCGTCGGGTGATGGCTCGACGATAGAGGCTCAACATAGAAGGAAAGCCTGTCAACTCAATAGCGGAGGATGATTGCACGGTGTATTACCTTTAAAAAAGTGGTTAATCGGAAAATTTTGATCAATTGAATACGTCCAGCTATCAGTAGAACGGACCCAATAAGTAATTATTTGTTCTTCAGTTAGTCAGTACTTATTTACATTCTTTGCCTTATGCCATTGGCTCCACAGTACGTTCTGTGACTAGTGGGGCAGTATAGCGATCGAAAAGTCTGCTAAAATTGGCTAAACCGGCGCTAATTTATTGCTTGAGAGGCCAATTCATTGATTCCAGGATGGGATCCAGTTTACCATGATAGGTACTTGAAATCATTAATAATAAACAATGCAGTTGCCGCTCAGCTAATTAGTTGAATGATATGAAGCTATTGGCGGAAGTTTATTGTGCCTAGTCAGTTGTTAGCTCTTAGCGTGACCTGTTAAGTTGTCGGGAGTAGGCTAGGAATGAGCTAATAAGGGGGCGACCAATCGAAATAGCTGGCGTTATTTTTGTCAAATTTTTAGCACAATATTAGCAGCGGCGGAAATGCAGAACTATTGGATAAACAGAGCATTAAAGACAGCGTATGGGTGAACTAAAAGACGCAGGCATAATCAGTGTAATGGCTTGCCAAGCTATCAATAACCTGGGATATGATGGGGAGGAGATTTTTAGGCGAGTAGGCATTACACCGGAACAGTTAAATAGCATGGACTTGCGTACTCCTCATGAAGGTCAAGCTTTGTTCTGGCAGGTGCTAGAAGAGGAGACAGGTGATGCCAATATTGGTATTCACCTGGGTGAACATTTGCCAATCTTTCGTGGGCAAGTTATCGAGTATCTATTTTTAAGTAGTTCTACATTTGGCGATGGTTTCACCCGCGCTTTTTGTTTCTTACGCCTCTTGAGCGATGCCGTTACTGCTCACATTGAAGAGGAAAGCGATGACGAGGTTTATGTCAGCCCAAATTTTGTTGAAAGTACGGTACGCCATATGATTGAGGCGAGTGCGGTGGGCATGATTAAGTTTTTTCGTCATGTTACTGAAGGTGCTTTCCAGCCGACGCGAATTACCTTTGCACACAAATCCGATTTTCCGTTAGAAGAGTATAAGAAAATATTTCGATGCCCGGTTGAACTGGAAGCGGAGGAAAATCGCGTTTATTTCAAAAAAGAAGTGCTTAATTATCCTTCTAGTCATGCGGAGCCGGAGCTGCTTAAGCTGCATGAAAAATATGCCAGTGCCCATATTGCTAAGTTAGAAAAGCAAGATTTGGTTTTACAGGTCAATCGTGTTATTGCTGAACTATTAGAAAGTGGTGAAGCGAATCTTGATACTGTAGCAGAACGACTACAAATGAAACCGCGCAATCTGCGCAGCCGACTTTCTGAAGCTAATACCAATTTTAACCAAGTGATGGCTGACTACCGCTGTTATCTCGCGAAACGGTTATTGGCTCGCACAGAGGAGTCGATTGACGAAATTGTCTATCTGACTGGTTTTTCTGAACCCAGTACTTTCTATCGTGCTTTCAAGCGTTGGGTAGGTATGACGCCTATTGAATATCGCAAAATGAAAAAAAATAACGCGGTAGCCAATGCCGCTAAGTAAATGGCACTGATGTGAACGACATTAAAGATCTAATAAAATTAGTAAGAAACGATTAATGCCACGTTAAGCTTTTGGCTTCGCTGGTTAGCCAGTGGAGCAGGGTGTTGCGTGAGCTGTTTTAACGAGCAGTTTTGTCTGCACTTATTTGGAACTTTTAATGCCATTTTGCACCAATTTAGTCTGGCGTATGATTTGTTATGACTAAAATTGCTTAAGCTAGTCTGCGTATTAAACAAAAAAGTAGGTTTTGCAGTATTTTAGTGCTGGTATATTAATTGCTAAATGATGATCTATAGCAAGAGAAGTCAGTAGCTTGGTTTTGAACGATTTTTTGTATAATGCACTTGTCTGCTCTATTGAGTTATGTTTTCATAGGCAGGTAGCGTGTACTAAATCGGTAGCTAGTAAATAACTAGTAATTAATTAGTAACTAGTAATTAAATTAATAGTTACTAATTAGTGATTATTGTACTAATTAGTGGTTATTGATAGTTACTAATTAAAAGATAAATTAAATCCAATACCGAGCGTCTGCTTATTTTTTCAAAAAAGAGGGTAACTAGGGTTCCGGCTTAGGTGATTATAACCTGAGTGTCTGGTCCGAGAGTTACCGACCTCTCTATGCAGTAGAGGTTACACGGAGGGATAAAAGCCCGGGAGATCAAGTTATTGATTTCCTTGTGCCTAAAAACCTAAGTGAAACCCTGCGGAGAGTGAATATGTTTAAATCCTTCCTTAAGCTAGCAAAACTTCTCACCTTTAATGTCTTACTGTTTGGCTTTTTTGCGTCTGTTTCTCACGTTGCTTTAGCGGAAACTAAAGATAAATTTCGTATCGCCTGGAGTATTTATGTCGGCTGGATGCCTTGGGACTATGGTGAACAATCTGGCATTATAAAAAAGTGGGCCGACAAATATGATATTGAAATTGAGATGGTCCAAGTCAATGATTATATCGAATCTATCAACCAATATACGGCCGGCGGTTTTGATGGTTGTGTCATGACGAACATGGATGCGTTAACAATTCCGGCCGCTGGGGGTATTGATTCAACGGCGCTAATCGTGGGCGATTTCTCTAACGGGAATGACGGTATTGTTTTAAAGGAAAAACAGTCTCTGAAAGACCTCAAAGGGCAAAAAGTCAACTTAGTTGAATTATCTGTTTCACATTATTTGTTGGCGCGTGCGCTGGACACTGTGGGTCTCACCGAAAAAGATCTTACAGTGGTTAATACCTCCGACGCGGACATTGTTTCCGCTTTTTCAGCCGGTGATGTCACTTCCGTGGTAACTTGGAATCCACTACTGTCAGAAATAGATTCGATGCCAAAGACCAACAAAGTATTTGATTCATCAAATATACCGGGAGAAATAATTGATATGATGGTTGTCAATACCAAAACACTAAATGATAATCCCAAGCTGGGTAAAGCTCTCACAGGTGCTTGGTACGAGATTATGGCCATCATGTCTAAAAATGACAAAAAGGGTTTGGCGGCTCGCTTACAAATGGCTAAAGCATCGGGCACAGATCTACCAGGTTATGACGCTCAACTAGCTACCACGAAAATGTTTTTTTCCGCTGAAGATGCAGTTGAGTTTACGAAGTCAGGCGAACTGCCAAAAACAATGCGAAATGTGGCTAAGTTCTCGTTTCAACATGGTTTATTGGGAGAAGGTGCCTCCAACGAAGATTTTATTGGCATGTCATTTCCCGGCGGGAAAATACAAGGCAATAAAGGCAACGTCAAACTACGGTTTACAGACAAGTTTATGAAAATGGCAGCTAATGGTGAACTGTAAAATAACGCGATGTTGAATTTTCCCCCCATGTAAAGAGCGTGAGTTTTTCACATGGGGACGCAGTCCTTACAATTGATGAAGCTGGAAGTGGTACGTTGAGATGAAACGATTGATGAATCAAGAACCGACGCCGGCGTTGGGCGTGGGTTTGGGGCTGTTACCATTTATCGTGTTAATTGTCTTGTATCTGTATGCTTCTGATTTGCGACTGAGCGAAAACCCTAATGACAAACTGCTGCCATCATTCACCAGTCTTGGGGAGTCAATCCATCGACTTGCATTTGAAGAGAATAAGCGAACAGGACTGGTTTTATTGTGGTCTGACAGTGCCGCCAGTTTGATTCGGTTAATCACCGGTATTGGCATTAGTGCCATGCTCGGCTTAATCGTTGGGGTGTTAAACGGCATAATACCGTTAGTTCGCGCTAATTTATCACCGATTGTGGCTGTACTATCTATGGTACCACCGATGGCCATATTGCCTATTTTGTTCATTATCTTTGGTCTGGGCGAAGTATCTAAAGTAGCCTTGATTGTAATAGGCATCGCGCCATTTATTATGCGAGATCTTGCGCAAAGAGTTGTTGAACTGCCGAAAGAACAACTTATTAAAGCGCAAACGCTAGGAGCGTCAACCTGGCTGGTGATTATTCGTGTAGTTTTGCCGCAGGTTTTGCCGCGGTTGCTTGATGCGGTGAGGTTGTCTTTAGGGACCGCGTGGCTATTTCTCATCGCTGCCGAAGCTATCGCATCGACTGATGGTTTGGGGTATCGTATCTTTTTAGTGCGTCGCTATTTGGCTATGGACGTTATCTTACCCTATGTCGCTTGGATAACATTGTTAGCTTATATCATGGATTGGTCGTTACGCCGATTAACTCAGCTGTGTTTTCCGTGGTTTGTTGGTGGGGCGGTAAAGACATGAAAACAAGTCCACATCGCACTAATGAAAGCTATATTCAGGCAAATAATGTTTGGCAAGAATACAATAGTCACGTTGTGTTAGAACGCCTTAACTTACAGGTTAAAGCCGGTGAATTTTGCACTATTGTCGGAACCTCTGGTTGTGGCAAGACAACCTTTTTACGCTTACTACTGGGTGCGGAAGCGCCGAGCAGAGGTCAGATTTTATTGGACGGCGAGCCGTTAGCGGCAGAGCCTGACGAAAATAGAGGCATCGTTTTTCAACGCTATTCAGTATTTCCCCATTTAACTGTGTTGCAAAATGTGGTTTTGGGTATTGAGCTTGAACACAGCTGGTTATTAGGGCGTTTGTTTGGGGTAGCGCGTCGTCGAGCTGAAGATCAAGCCATGGCTATGATTGAGAAGGTGGGGCTGGCCGTAGCCCGGGATAAGTATCCTCATGAGCTATCCGGAGGCATGCAACAGCGCTTGGCGATCGCACAGTCACTGGTAAAAACACCCCGGGTTCTATTATTGGATGAGCCTTTTGGCGCATTGGATCCGGGAATTCGGGCAGATATGCATAATTTGATTCTTCAATTATGGCAAGAAAGTGGTGTTACTATTTTTATGATTACGCATGATATTAAAGAGGGCTTTCACTTGGGTAGTCGATTGTTGGTATTTGATAAGTTGCGATATGATAAACAAGCACCAGAGGCATACGGTGCTTCAATTACCTATGACTTACCCCTCGCGGCGCAGCGTAATGGCATACTGAATGAAATAAATGAATCGTTGGCCGAAACGGCGCAGTACCAACGGCAGGCGGTGGTTTAACTAGGAGGTGTAATTGATGATGCAAGAGACAAGAATTCTCTATCAAGATACTATTCCAGGAAGGCGTTACTGGTCTTTTACCATAAAGCGGGAGCACAGTTTGGGATTAGTTGATGCTGAAGGCGGGACCAATGTTGGCATGCCATTTTACAATCCTTATAATCCGTTAGAACACTATAACTTCGCTTCTTCAGGTTGCGAGATATATATATTTTCTTAACGAAGTTTTTCGTCGAGATAGATTGCATTGTGATAGCGCCAGGACGGCCTGGTTGCTCAATGACGAACTCGGGACGGCCCGCCTAAATATCTACTAATATGTTTAATAAAGTTCTTATTGCTAATCGAGGGGCAATTGCAGCCCGTATTATTCGCTCACTCAAAAAGTTAGGTATTGTTTCCGTTGCTGTCTATGCGGAATCTGATGTTGACTCTCTACATGTGCGGCAAGCTGATGAAGCTTATTCTCTAGGCGATGGTGGGGCCACGGAAACTTATTTGAATCAGGCCAAGTTACTTGAGATTGTTGAGTTAAGCGGTGCTGATGCTGTACATCCTGGTTATGGCTTCCTGAGTGAAAATCCAGATTTTGTTGCTTTACTAGAGGGGAAGGGAATCGTTTTTATCGGTCCAACGGTCGAGCAAATACAAACATTTGGTCTAAAGCATACGGCTCGGGAAGTTGCAAAATCTGTTAACGTACCCTTGCTGCCAGGTACCGATTTAATAGCGACGTTAGATGAGGCACTACAGCAGGCAGATGCGATCGGTTATCCCGTTATGTTGAAAAGCACAGCGGGTGGCGGTGGCATTGGTATGCAAACGTGTTTTAATGCAAATGATCTATCAAGTGCTTATGAATCTATTAAACGGTTATCGATTAATAATTTTGCCAATGACGGCGTGTTTTTGGAAAAATTCATTGAACGTGCTCGTCATATTGAGATACAGGTTTTTGGCGACGGACAAGGTAATGCCATTGCATTAGGAGAGAGAGATTGTTCGAGTCAGCGTCGTAACCAAAAGGTAATAGAAGAAACGCCGGCACCTAATTTATCTGATCTAGTACGCAACCAGTTACAGGATATGGCAGTACAACTGTTGCAGCAGGTGAACTATCGTAACGCTGGAACTGTTGAATTTGTGCTAGATCAGTTGACTAATGAATTTTATTTTTTAGAAGTAAATACCCGCTTGCAGGTGGAGCATGGCGTTACTGAAGAAGTGTATGACGTCGATCTGGTTGAGTGGATGATAAAGCTTGGATGTAATGAATTGCCCGGCCTTGCGCAGCTGGCTGCGACAATTTCTCCGAATGGGCATGCTATTCAGGCCCGTATTTATGCTGAAGATCCCAATAAGTCCTTTCAACCGTCAGCAGGTTTATTGACCTCAGTGGTGTGGCCGACAAATGATAATATAAGGGTCGATCACTGGATTGAAGCAGGTGTGGAAGTTACTCCACTGTATGATCCGATGTTAGCCAAAGTTATTACTAAGTCTGCAAGTCGCGAACAGGCTATCGAAAGCCTTGCTCAGGCGTTGAGTGAACTCAACCTCTATGGGGTCGAAACGAATACCGATTATGTTAAAAATATATTGCAATCGGATACTTTTCGTCAGGGAACTATACATACTCGTTATCTTAATGATTTTTGCTATCAACCCTGTTCGATTGATGTTATCAGCCCGGGTACATTAACAACCGTACAAGATGTCCCTGGCAGAACAGGCTATTGGGATATTGGCGTTCCTCCGTCTGGGCCGTTTGACGATTGGTCCTTTCGTCTTGGCAATCGTCTATTGGGCAATTTGCCCACTGCTGCAGGGCTAGAAATGACCCTTGATGGTCCCACACTGTGTTTTAATTCAGACACTAGAATTGTGATATGTGGTGCTGAGTTTGCGGCGATGCTTAATGACGTCTCGATATCTTCCTGGCAGGTTATCGATGTTGACGCTGGGGATTTGTTAAAAATAGGTGGTTTGACGTCGGCTGGTGCTAGAGCCTATTTGTTGGTGCAGGGGGGGATACAATGTCCCAATTATCTCGGTTCCAAATCGACATTTACCCTTGGCCAATTTGGTGGTCATAATGGTAGGGCACTTATTAGTGGAGATGTGCTCCATATTTCTCCGTTGAACAGGGACACAGTTAAGGCATCAATGAACGCTGGTAGTTTGGATTCCGCACTTAGGCCTGATATTAAATCCGAGTGGCAAATCGCGGTGATCTATGGACCACACGGACAACCAGATTTTTTTACAGCTAAGGACATTGATACGTTCTTTGCCACAGCGTGGGAGGTTCACTATAACTCCAGTCGTACCGGTATTCGTTTGGTTGGGCCCAAACCAGAATGGGCCAGAACTAACGGCGGTGAGGCCGGTATGCACCCATCAAATTTGCATGACAATGCCTACGCGTTAGGAACCGTTGATTTTACCGGCGATATGCCAGTGATACTAGGCCCTGACGGACCTTCTTTAGGTGGTTTTGTTTGTCCAGCAACGGTGGTAAAAGCTGAGCGTTGGAAGCTGGGGCAATTACGTGCAGGTGATAAAATACGATTTGTGCCAATCAGCCACCAGGCTGCGGTGGAGTTAGAAAAAAGCTACCAAGTAACGCTCGAACGTTTACAACCTTTAGTGCTACCGATCGACGATAATATCAGCCGCACCGCTATTCTATCTTCTCCGGTGGTGTCTCAGCTTGCGGTCGAAAACGGTCGTCCACAAGTTGTTTATCGACCATCGGGTGATAACTATTTGCTGGTCGAGTATGGCGATATGATATTGGATATCAATTTGCGATTTCGTATCCATACACTCATGCGAGAGCTACAAAAACAGGACCTCGCGGGCTTATTTGAGTTGACCCCAGGGATTCGTTCCTTGCAGATTCACTATAACAGCCAAGTCTTACCTCGCGAAGATCTTATTCAATGTTTGCAAGCGATAGAGGCTTCTCTAGAGGACATTGATAGTATCGAGGTACCTGCTCGTATTGTTCATCTACCACTGTCATGGAACGATGCTGCTTGTGTGCAGGCCATCGAAAAATATATGCAATCAGTACGGCGGGATGCGCCTTGGTGCCCTAGCAATTTGGAATTTATTCGTCGTATTAATGGCCTTGATTCGATTGAAGAAGTTAAAGATATTGTTTTTAGTGCCAGTTATCTCGTTATGGGTTTGGGCGATGTTTATTTAGGCGCACCAGTCGCCACGCCACTTGATCCTAGGCATCGTCTAGTAACCACTAAATATAATCCAGCCCGTACCTGGACTGCAGAAAACTCCGTGGGTATTGGAGGCTCTTATTTGTGTATTTATGGCATGGAAGGCCCAGGCGGTTACCAATTTGTTGGGCGTACGCTGCAAATGTGGAACCGCTATCGTAAAACGGAAGCTTTTCCGCAACCTTGGCTGTTACAATTCTTTGATCAGATTCGGTTCTATGAAGTAAGCCATGATGAACTCATGCAAATTCGCAAGGACTTTCCCATAGGGCGTTATCAATTAAATATTGAAGAGACCACCTTTAGCTTAAAGTCTTATAACCAGTATATCGCTGAACATAAACCGTCTATTGAGCGCTTTATCCAAAAAAGGCAGCTAGCGTTTGATACTGAGCTTTCGGCGTGGGTTAAAAGTGGACAAATTAATTTTGATAGTGATCAGGATATTTCAATCGATTCGCAAGCAGAAGAGCGTTTAGAGGATAACTGCATTGCTGTGGAAAGTAATGTCGCCGGTAATATATGGAAAGTACTGGTTGCCAGTGGTGACGCTATTGAAGCTGGGCAAACGGTCGTTATTATAGAATCGATGAAAATGGAAATTGAAGTGGTAACGCCGATCAGCGGCACCGTAGAAACCGTCGTAAAATCGGAAGGTAGTCAAGTTGGTGTGGGACAGCGTTTGTTAATTGTGGAGGAGTGCTAAATGGATTTACAAAACATTCCGCTCAATATCTCGAACTTACTTGATAGTTATAAAACGAGAGCCTTTACACCGCAGCAGTTAGTTGAAGCCTTACTAGAAAAGAATGCATCACTGACAGAGAATCCTATATGGATAACGTGTCTGACTATAAAGCAGATTCAACCTTATCTCGACAGATTATCAGGTCGATCGGTAGAAGAATTACCACTGTTTGGTATTCCCTTTGCTATTAAGGATAATATCGATCTCACTGGGGTGCCGACTACGGCTGCCTGTCCGGACTATGCCTATATACCTGAAAAGTCGGCATTCGTTGTTGAGCGTTTGATTAGCGCTGGCGCTATTCCGTTGGGCAAAACCAATATGGATCAATTTGCTTCCGGATTAGTAGGACCACGTTCGCCCTTTGGTGTCACAAAAAACTGTTTTGACCCACGTTATATATCTGGCGGTTCTAGTTCTGGTAGCGCTGCTGCCGTTGCCAGTGGTTTGGTGAGCTTTTCGTTAGGCACAGATACAGCCGGCTCGGGACGTGTCCCCGCCGCGTTAAATAATTTAATTGGTGTCAAACCGACATTGGGTACGTTGAGCTGCACAGGTGTGGTGCCGGCGTGTCGTACACTAGACTGTGTATCGATCTTTGCATTAAATATAGATGATGGTGAGAAACTACACCGATTACTGGCACATTATGATGGGGAAGATAGTTATGCTCGCCGCCAACAGTGTCGAGTGCCCCAAAAATTTGATAACGAATTTATCGTCGCTGTCCCACGGGAAGACCAACTACTTTTTTTTGGCGATCACAACTACCCTGATTTGTTTAACCTGTTTGTCGAGAACCTTACTTCAATTGGCGCAACAGTTAAAACGGTTGACTTTAGTCCATTTATTGAATGTGCTCAACTACTTTACGATGGCCCTTGGTTGGCAGAGCGTTACGCGGCATTGTCTGAATTCTTGGCAACGTCAGTTGATAGTTTTAATGCCGTGACTCGAGCGATTATTGAGCCAGCCAATAAACTCACTGCGGTTGATGCTTTTAGAGCGGAATATCGACGCATGGCGTTGAAACGTCAAGTAGATGATCTGATGCAATCGGTGGATTA
Organism: Pseudomonadales bacterium; assembly: GCA_028280085.1. Taxonomy (GTDB): domain Bacteria; phylum Pseudomonadota; class Gammaproteobacteria; order Pseudomonadales; family JANQMK01; genus JANQMK01. The sequence continues at coordinate 2,999 of JANQMK010000060.1, read as the reverse complement.
TATGGTTACTCCTACAGTGGGTGGTGCGGTGACACAAGATGAGGTTAATGCCGATCCCATCGGGCTAAATACACAACTGGGTTATTACACCAATTTTATGAATTTATTGGATTTAAGTGCGTTGGCAATTCCAGCAGGTTTTTCTCATCAAGGTTTACCTTTTGGTGTTACGTTAATTGGCAAGGCTTTTGATGATCTCATGTTGTGCCAGCGTGCCAGACAAATTTTGTCGGTAACACCACAACGTCAAGGTGCTACCGACTGTGTTTGGCGGGAGCACCAACAGAGCAATAGCGATAGTGTAGCGCGGGGCTATGTGAATATTGCTGTATGTGGTGCTCATCTTTCGGGAATGCCGCTTAATAGCCAATTAACTGAGAGAAAAGCCATTCTATTGGAGAAGACTAAAACTGCGCCGTGCTATAGTTTGTATGCATTGGCTGGTGGTCCGCCATATCGACCAGGCTTAATCAAGCAGCCAACTGGCGGTGCGGCCATTGAAGTCGAGGTTTGGCAAATGCCGACAGAACATGTGGGTTCTTTTATTCAGGGTATTCCGGCACCTTTGGGTATAGGTTCCGTTGAGTTAGCTGACAGACGCTCGGTTAATGGTTTCATTTGTGAAGGCTATGCTATTGGCACAGCTGAAGACATTACTCATCTAGGTTCATGGCGCAACTTTAAGCATAATTAAGTGCTGTTTTCTTTCCGCAACGTCATCGTTGATTGTGACACTGAAACTAGGACACTAAAACTAGCGAGCTACCGTCCATTTAGGGCTAGGGTAGGCCACTAGCCACTAGTAGTTACCTATCTATTGGTTACCTATTATTATCCAATTATGTTTGACCTATCCTTATGCTTTAACAAGTTTTGTTCATTTATGGTGGTCGTGCATGCTAGTCTTGGCGAAATAAATATGGGGATAAAAGCTAGTTTGACTTCATAAGGCAAGATTTTTGTAAAATATGCCTATATTAGTTACAAAAGTTGAAATTTAAATAAAAAAACAAAGTGAAAACTATGCAGTTTATAGCTACTAAGTATATACTTGACGCAAGTCTACTTCCGATCAATTCTCTTCAGCGCTAATACAACGGACCTGTTTATGCGGGACTGAAGGTTTGTTATTTTTGAATTGATAATCTCTAGTGGCTAAGTTGTTCGGAAGGTGATCATGGATTTGATGCAGGACAGCAATATGGAAGCAGATGTTACCTTTGGAAGAAATGTAACCCTATCACTCGATTTAGCCTCTCGGCTAGGCTTAGAAGAGGCGACATTCGTACACATACTGTCGACCGTTTTACACTACAGTAGCTCCCAACCACAATCCAACGACGAGATTTGCCATAGTGCGGATGATGGTTCAGATGAAAATGCTGACGAAACTGACGGTACTGGTAGACGAATTCAATTAAATAAGGCTGCTATATCCGCCCTCATGCCATTTTGGCAACCGGACGATATTGATCGGGTTGGCGCCAGTTTAGTGGAACAAGGTGTGTTGACGATAGAATCTGGCCTTTATCAAAAGAGTGGTTCTCTAACGGCAATCATTCACTTCGATGCCATTAATCAATGCTTTAGAAACCACCAAACAGTACAGTCAATAGCATCACCACAAATATCAGAGCAACAAATATCAGAGCCCCAAATTTCAGAAGCACAAGAAGCGTCAATACCTGCGCCATCTAAGCCGGTTCAACTTAAATCAGAATTTAAAGATAAGATACGAGAGTTACATCGACAAAAGAGTGAACACCGAGAAAGTGAGCAAGAAAGTGAAAAAGTACAAGAGAGTGAAGAAAAAGTAGTGGTACCTGTGGATGAAATAACGCCATCAGTGTCAAATCTTAGCTCTCTCTCTAGTTCTACCTTGCAGGGCAACAACAGCGTGCAGGAAGAGAGTGCATCATGTGGACAACTCGATGGTGTTACTGTTAACGAATGCCATGTTCCTGAAGATGGATCTATTGAAAGTAACTCTATTGAAAGTAACGTTGTTGTTGAAAGTAACCTTGTTGCTGATGGGACGGACAAAATTGAGAAAGTTGATGGTGCTAGCCGCAGGAATAAAGTGGCGGTTGGTGACAATTTGTTTGATATTGATGAAGATTTGTTGCTTAACAATAAGATGTTGGATCCAGACGTTGTTGAGTCTGATTTTATCCAGGCTATTGGGGAAGGAAGCGAAACAAAATCTACTGACCAGGGAGCCCCAGATCAGCGCACACCAATAACGCAAAACTGGTGGCCGCAATCGGGTTCTTTCCGTACTATTGTACGATATGGCATACCAAAAAGTTTTGCCGCTTCGCAGGTTGCTTTATTTGTAAATGAAAACTTATCTTCCAGCCATTTATCGGATAACTGGGATGCCGAGTTTGTGAGCCATGTAGAAGGGCGGTGGCATGAACATCAGCTTTCACTAGATTCTACCGATGAGAGTATCATTCCATCAGACTGGTCGCCGTCGGATAATACAGTCGCTACGTTGATCAACCGTGATATACCCATGGCTTTTCTTGAGCGGATGGTGGGGCAGTTCGTTGAGCGTTGGGAGTTACTGGGCATTGCCGGCAGTAATTGGGATGACAAATTTATTCACTATGTCCTCTTACACAATACCTGTGATGCGCCAAGTAATGGCGGTGCTGACAGCGATAGTAATGCTAATAATGGTGGTAGCAGTGTTGACGATAGACAAAGCAGTAGAAGCAGTAATAGACGGAGCAGTGATAGACGAAATAGCGATAGAGCTGGTGATATAGGTTCGTCACTAAATATGGATAGCTTGCAGGCTCAATCTAAAGAACCGGTTGAAGTAGAGATGCTGGATAATACTGGCAAAATTGAATCAGTCTCGCCTGGAGAGAAAAAACGCGCGAAAAGTGATAAGGCGTCATCTTCAGTAGCTGCTGCGGCGGTAGACGAAGAAACAACGATTGGGTGCAGCGATGGGCCGTTGCAGAATGGTGAATCTCTGTACCTTTCAC
>JANQMK010000054.1 GCA_028280085.1 Pseudomonadales bacterium | reverse complement strand
TCTAGTGAAGATGGGCGGGTAACCATTATGATGCCACACCCTGAACGTGTGTTTAGAACGGTACAGAATTCATGGGCGCCAGAAGAGTGGTCAGAAGATGGTGGTTGGATGAGAATGTTTAGAAATGCAAGGATTTGGGTCGGGTAATGTATTTAAACCCTATTAATTATCTGCTACGAAATTAAAAATAAAGGTCAAATCAACATGTTTAAGTTAGGCTTTTATGTACCAGTCACCCATGCAGAGGCTGTTAAAAAGGCGGTATTTGATACTGGAGCGGGGCGCATTGGCGACTACAGTGATTGCAGCTGGCAAACTTTAGGTGTTGGCCAGTTTCGGCCGTTGTCCGATAGCAATCCCTATATTGGTAAGATTGGCGATGTGGAAACCGTTGCAGAATATCGCATAGAGCTTGTGTGTCGTGACGAGCTGATTAAGTCTGCAGTTAAAGCATTAATTGACGCCCACCCTTATGAAGAACCTGCTTATGATATTGTTAAGCTTGAGCAAATAGAGCTGAGTTAAGTGTAAGTTAGGTATATTTTAAGCACTGTTTGTTTTGCTTGGGTATATTAAATCTTCCGAATGAACAGGATAGACTCCGGATTTTTTGTCTTCAAAATAGTAAGTCAGTATTTTCTTCATTACTGGAAATGCTAAATCTTGCCAGGGTATTTCTGTTTCATCGAACAGAGCGGTTGCTAAGCTTTCTTCTCCGGGATAAAAGTTTAAGTCCAGTAATTTGCCGCGATAAAAGATATAAATCTGGCTAATATGAGGTAAGCTAAATACGCCATATAGGCTGCCATTTTCTATATTAGTATTAGCTTCTTCTAAGCTTTCACGAATCGCGCCTTGTTCAACGGTTTCGTTATTTTCAAGAAAACCTGCCGGCAATGTCCAATAACCGGCGCGTGGTTCGATAGCTCGCTTGCACAGTAATACTTTGTTTTCATAAGTAGGTAGGAAGCCAGCAATGATACGAGGGTTTTGGTAGTGGATATGACTACAGCTAATGCATATAAAGCGCTCTCGGTTATCACCAACGGGCATGCGAAACTCCACTGTAGCACCGCAGAGGTTACAATAGTTCATTCAGTCACCAAACGATTGAGGTTGTTACGTATATACGTTAGGAAGGCAATTATAGATCGGATAGGCGAAAATAAAAAAGGCTGCTATAAAGATAGCAGCCACAAGAATGTCTCAATAAAAGAAACAAACAAAAGTTTTAGGTTCTAAACGGTATAACATCCGCAGCTTGTGGGAAACTCTCTTCTTCTTCCTCGTAATAATATGGTGTTTGAGGATCTTGGCCAGTTGCTTGGTTAAGGGCCCAACGCAACTTATGAAACGATTGATGCATCATTTCCGAGATTTTGATACAAGACGCCATTGGATTATTGGCGATGGAGCAATGTGCATCGATTTGAAACTGTAGACCTCGGAGGCGGCGTTGCATTTCTACTGGAGCGCTGCTAATAAGCGCCTCGATGGCAGCTTTGCGTATATCTTCAAGCTCATGTGGATTGTTTTCAGCAAGTTCCAACATGGTGTCAAAGTCGGGTAATTGATGTGACATAGACTTCTCTCCCTCGGTAGTACGGTTTTCTCTGGTTTTCGGCCTCCTTCCTTTAACCTGGTTAAAATAGTTGGACCGGTATAAAAAGCCGGCATTTAGAAATCGTATTAAATTTCCTTGCCATGCATGATTTTTATACTACAGTTAATTGTTTGAGAAGTATAATCCCTTTGATATTCAAAAAGGTTAGATTTGCCTTGAAACGTTGTTCTTTTGCGTTATAAATCCCAAAGTAATCGAATAGCCCTACAGAAAAAAGCCACTAAACACGGCTATTTAATGGCTACATCTAGAAATCATAATAAGTTGAAAAAATTTTCTATAGAAATTTAGAATTTTTGGTTATATATAATGGCTCTTATATATAAAAAAGTTGTTTTCTATAGCATAATTTCAGATAAACCAAAGGGTTAGCAGGTAATTATTTTTATTCCATTACGTATATAAAAAAGCGCTTATTAAATAATTTGGAGCTGATTTCCGTTCAGTAAAAGCCTTATATAATATAGAATCATTAAGTAGTTAGATGACTGCGGACAAATAAAATCGAATCATGTCGCTCAACATATTCGTATGACACTGAATATAAATGAGATTTTCAGCAATTGTTGGCATTTCAAGGCGCATTATCTGACTGTGTTATCGACATTCTCGATTAATCGATAGTTAGTATGGTTATTTTTATATAGTTTTTTAATCGGATAGGTTATTAAAAAGACCAATCTGTAGATTTTGTGAAGCTGTCACTCTAAAATGGTCGAAATATGTTCTTCTGATGTATGCTATCTACGGTGTCAGTGTGAACACACAAAAAGTGTTGATAGGGGAAATGGCTATATTCAATCAATCTAGGGTTCAATTTCTTTTTGTCTGATTTTAGCGCTTTGAATTTTGTTATCTTTTATATCCATGGTTTCAATGAAATACTCGCCGATTCGAAAACCAACCGGATAGTCGGGAATCGATTCTAAGTATTCGAGTACTAAGCCGTTGAGTGTTTTTGGCCCGTTGGTTGGTAGGCTCCAGTCGAGAGATTTATTAATCTCCCGAATTTGCGTACCGCCATCAATAAGATAAGAACCGTCTTCTTGATGCTGTATTTCAATCTCATTGTCTGCCAAATTGGTAGTAAACTCTCCGACAATCTCTTCAAGCAAGTCTTCTAGAGTAATGATGCCTTGCACTTCACCATACTCGTCGACTACCAATGCGATGCGTCTCTTTTCCTTTTGAAAATAAAGTAGCTGGGTATTGAGAGGTGTGCTTTCAGGCACGAAGTAGGGTTCGCGTATGTGTTTACGAATGGCTTCGATGGTAACCTTATCTTCTCCTCTACGCAGAAATTTGATGCAGTTTCGAAGATGTAGAATACCAATTACATTATTAATATCGTTGAGGAAAACCGGTAGCCTGGTGTAAGCACTCGTGCGTAGCTGCTCAAGAATATCACCCACCGGATCGTTTAGATCAATACCGACAACTTCGTTGCGGGGAATCATAATGTCGTTCACAGTGACTTTTTCTAGGTCAAGTATATTAAGTAGCATGCCCTGGTGCCGCTTGGGGATAAGGGCGCCTGCTTCGCCGACCACCGTCCTTAGTTCATCCGAGCTTAATTGATCATCTTTAACTTTCTCTGGGTCAACGCCAAAAATGCGTACCAAACTATTAGAGATGAAATTAATGAGCACCACTGCGGGATAAAATAATGATAGCAGGGGTTTCAGTAAAAAACTGGCAGGAAAAGCCACCCGTTCCGGGTGCAAGGCTGCGATAGTTTTAGGGGTGACTTCGGCAAAAATAAGCACCACTAACGTCAATACAATGGGGGCGATAAGTAGGCCTGTATCGCCGTAAAGGCGCAGTGCAACTACCGTTGCAATCGCTGTCGCAAAGTTATTTACTAGGTTATTCCCAATCAGAATGAGACCAATGAGACGGTCAGGGCGTTCGAGAAGCTTAGCAGATCGAGTTGCACCGCGGTGTTTACTTTTTTTTAGGTGCCGCAGTCTGTATCTATTGAGCGACATCATAGCGGTTTCTGAGCTGGAGAAAAAACCAGAGAAAATGATGAGCAGAATTAGTACAGAGAACAGTAGGCTAAGTGGTGCGTGGTCCAAGTAAGGTGAAACCTTCAATAGCTAAGTTATTAGTAATGGTGAAACAGAATTTGCCGATTAGCAACTCTAATTTAGTTAAAAGAAGGCTTGTATAGACTGGTGCCGGTGTTTGTTTATGTTAGTAGCAGTTCAAGCACAAATTTGGTGCCGAAGAATGCTAGCATAAGCACCATAAAACCAGTGAGGGTCCATTTGAGAGCAACATTGCCACGCCATCCTTTGACATGGTGTCCCCACAGTAGAGTTGAAAAAATGCACCAGGCAGAGAGCGAAAAAATGGTTTTATGGGCTACTTTTTGAACAAACATGTTTTCCAGAAAGATAAAGCCGGTCGCGATTGACAATGTTAGTAAAATGACACCTATCCACAGTATTTGAAATAACAACTGTTCCATCGATTGCAAAGGCGGGAGTGCTCGTAGAATAGCTTTGGTGTTGTGGTGCTTTAGTTGTCGGTCTTGATAGGCAAGAATAAGTGCTTGGACCGCTGCAATAGTAAAAATGCTGTACGCCATAATGGACATGAGTATGTGCGCGGATACTGCGCTACTCACATTGGCCAATGGCTGATAGGGCGAGTCAACAACGAGCGGAATGACGATCGCAATAGGCGCCAGGGTAAATAATGGAATAAACAAGTTCTGTATGGGCTTTTTTAAGCTGCTTACTATCAAAATAGCTGCGATTAGCCAAAAAATGAGCGAAGGTACTCGAAAGAAGCCCAAATGAAGCCCCACTGGTGTGAATATTAGATGATATACGCTGATGGCGTGCGCGGTAATTGCAGCACTAGCGAGACCCATGACAATCCTACCATTAGCATTTTTATGTAATAAAAACTCGCGAGCTTGGTAGATACTACAGGCGAGATAGCAGAGTGCGGCAATTGTGCTGGATAATAGGGGGTCCATAAGACGTTGTCATAACTGTAAATTGGTAACCAGTTTGGCATAACCATTGGCGTCATTGAAGGGCCTAATAAAAAAATTCATCGATTGAAAACGTTAACCGGTGTTTACGCTTATGCTAAAGATACTGCTAGTTTGTCAAATCGGTCTCGTTAAGTTTGCTATGATTTGGCGATTTTTATACAAGAGTCCAGCTAACTGGCAGGCAAAAAAATGATAGACTTCATATAATTTTGAATAGTGTGTAAACGAGCACTGATTTTATGATTTGATTAACAAAGACCTTAGCTGTATTTGCACCGTTGGTATGGTTGATTGAATGCTAATGTGTTTCGACATGAGCCGTGCTGTGAAATCTTAAGAGGTCGTAATAAATCGTCGTCGTAAATAATGTGTTAATTTGGTTAATTAAGTTAGTGAATTAACGGGTTAAAGAGCAAAATAAAACGAGCTAACAGGCTGATAGATAGAGAGTCTCATGCAAGGAGGGCGTGAAAATGCGCCTGCTAAATGATCTAGGAATAACAGGTTATGTTTGAAAATTTAACAGAACGGCTGTCAAACACACTTAAAAGTGTTACGGGTAATGCCAAACTCACTGAAGACAATATCAAGGATACGCTCAGGGAAGTTAGAAAAGCGTTATTGGAAGCCGACGTAGCATTACCGGTTGTTAAGGACTTCATTGATCGAGTTAAGCGTAATGCCGTGGGGCAGGAGGTATCAAAAAGCCTCAGTCCGGGCCAAGCTTTTGTCAAGATCGTCCAATCTGAGCTAATTAGCACAATGGGTGCAGCGAATGAAGCACTCAATTTATCCGCTAATCCGCCCGCTGTCGTGTTGATGGCTGGTTTGCAAGGCGCTGGAAAAACGACTTCCGTGGCAAAGTTAGCAAAGCTGCTTTCTGAGAAAGAACAAAAGTCTGTCCTGGTCGTGAGCGCTGATGTTTATCGGCCCGCCGCTATAAAGCAACTGGAGACCTTAGCGAGTGAAGTTAAGGTGAATTTTTTCCCCAGTAGCGCTGATCAAGACCCTGTTGATATTGCGACCGCGGCGGTGAATGAGGCTAAGTTAAAATTTTACGATGTTGTGATTGTTGATACCGCGGGGCGGTTGCATGTTGACGACGAGCTGATGGATGAAATCAAAAGCATCCACGGTGCCATCAAGCCGGTTGAAACCCTATTTGTTATCGATGCCATGATCGGTCAGGACGCTGTTAATACCGCTCAGTCATTTAATGAAGCACTGCCCTTGACCGGCGTGATTTTGACAAAGGCTGATGGTGACGCGCGTGGTGGTGCCGCACTTTCAGTCCGCCACATCACCGGTAAGCCGATTAAGTTCTTAGGGGTTGGTGAAAAAACAGACGCTTTAGAACCATTTCATCCCGATAGAATTGCTTCCAGAATTTTGGGCATGGGCGATATCCTATCCCTCATTGAAGAAGCTGAGCAGAAAATAGATAAAAAGAAGGCGCAGAAGTTAGCGAAAAAGATTAAAAAAGGTAAGAAATTCGACTTAGAAGATTTTCGTGACCAGCTGCAACAAATGAAAAATATGGGTGGAATTGCCGGTATGTTGGACAAGCTGCCTGGTGCCGGCCAATTAACAAAAATGGCTGAAAATCAGCTTGATATGAAACAGTTTGTGGGTATGGAGGCCATAATTAACTCCATGACACCCCATGAGCGCCGCTATCCAGATGTGTTAAATGGCTCGCGCAAGCGCCGTATTTGCGCAGGTTCTGGTACTCAAATCCAGGATTTAAATCGTCTTTTGAAGCAGCACAAGCAAATGCAAAAGATGGTTAAAAAAATGAACAAGAAAGGAGCGATGGCTAACATGATGCGTGGTATGTCCGGCATGCTACCGCCTGGCGCTGGCTTCAAGTGATGTCTAACAAAGCCACTGCCGAACAGCGCTGTAATATTTGCCTATCGCTGCTGGCGCGGAGCTGGTAACTTTTTTACCTTGCCTTACCGTATAATCTTGCTAGTAAATAGTAACTTAACCCCGAAAATAGCTCCGAAAAGAAGGTTCCAATCAAAGGTGGGTTAGCGTACAATAGCGGCCCTTTTCTATTAGCCCATAAGTTGGTCTATAGTTAGGGATTATTCGATATTTTGTTAAATGGGAAAAATGCATAATGGTTACTATTCGGTTATCTCGTGGTGGTTCTAAAAAACGCCCTTTTTACCATGTCACGGTCACTGACAGTAGAAATCCGCGCGATGGTCGTTTTATTGAGCGAGTTGGTTTTTTTAACCCGATTGCTCGTGGACAAGAAGAACGGTTACGTATCGATAAATCGCGTGTTGAATACTGGATTGGTCACGGTGCGCAGTTATCTGATCGGGTAAAGTCTCTATTAAAACAGGCTGCTTGATACATCGGTTGATTTAATGGTGTGTGCTAAAGCAATTGCCAAGTCTTAGTGCGCTGCGTAGGCTCCCAGATAGACATGATTCAAAAAGAGATTGTTGCAAGAGAAATTGTTGCAAGAGAGATCGTTGCTGAGTGACAGTGTCGGATCAGAAGTGGTTGAAATTAGGGCGTATTATTTCAGTTTATGGCATCAAGGGGTGGGTAAAGGTTTATTCGTACACTGACCCCATAGAGAATATTTTTGATTATCCGAATTGGCATCTGGTTTCAATGCCATCGTCCCAGCCTAACTCAACGCAGGAAGCGGACAAAAGCCCAATGAGCACAATGTCTATGAGTGCAATTGGGGGTGGCGGTAGCAGCAGTAGCAATCAAGTTGGCGATATGATTCAGGTCTGTGAGTGGCGTCGTCAGGGTAAGAACTTAGTTGCAAAAGTTGATGGATATCATTGCCGTGATACAGCAGGGCTTCTCTGTGGCAAAGATATTGTTGTTGATTTGGACGAATTACCTGTGTTAGCGCAGGGAGAATATTATTGGCATCAGCTTGAAGGTTTAGACGTTTGGTGTGACTTCGAACAGCAGATTGACCAATACTTGGGAAAGGTAAGCCACTTAATTGAGACCGGCTCTAACGACGTATTGGTAGTAAAAGGCTGTAAAGGCAGTATCGATCGAAAAGAAAGGCTCATACCCTATTTACCTGATCAAGGCATCATTAAGTCAATAGAGTTAGATAAAGGGGTAATAAGGGTAAGCTGGGACCCTGATTTTTAGTCATCTAGTTATTTCGTTATTTTAATATTTCGTCCTTTTAAAAAGGACAAGACTAAAAATTAAAAAGCTAAATTAAGGCACAGGGTGTCATATTGTGGCGAACGGGTTGAATATAGCTGTTGTTACGTTATTTCCAGATATGATTCGATCTGTGCAAAGCTACGGGGTGCTAAGTCGCGGTATCGGACTGCAACTAGTTAATATCGAATGCTGGAATCCTCGCGATTTTACCGAAGATAAGCATCGTACCGTAGATGACAGGCCTTATGGTGGCGGGCCGGGCATGTTGATGAAGGTAGAGCCCTTGGCGAAAGCTATTGGGGCTGCCCGTAACGCATTAGAGAGCAAAAGCAGTAAAAAGGCCAAGGTGATTTACTTGTCGCCTCAAGGTCGCCGGTTGACCCAAGGGGTTGTACGTGAGCTCCTCGATGTGGGTTCACTGGTGTTAGTAGCGGGTCGGTATGAGGGCATTGACGAGCGTGTAATAGCAACTCAAATTGATGAAGAGTTGTCGATAGGGGACTATGTATTAAGTGGCGGTGAGATAGCTTCACTCGTACTTATCGATGCTATTGCGCGGTTGGTTCCCGGCGTATTGGGTCATGAATCGTCGGCAAAAGAAGATTCGTTTAGTGAGGGCCTACTAGATTATCCTCACTATACTAGGCCAGAAAACTATAGGGGGCTGAAAGTACCCGAGGTATTACTGAGCGGCGATCATCAACGGATTAGTCGCTGGAGAATGAAACAAGCACTTGGTAGAACCTGGCAGCGTCGTCCAGATTTGTTGAGGGATATTACTTTAAGTGGTGAGCAGCAGGCGCTACTGGATGAATATCTCAGTGACATTGAAACTGAGTAACAGTGTTCGAGCAGCAGTATTTGAGTAACAGTTTCAAAGTGCGAAAAAGACAGTGCGAGAAAGACAGTACAAAAAAACTGTACGAACAAGACAGCCAAGGATGAGAGAAGTTTATAACACCGTTTTTAACAGGTATTCAGCAAGCTAGCTAGTTGGTTACCGACGAGTATATGACTACTCGGAAATATAAGGAGCCTAAGATGAACAGTAATAAGATTATTCAGCAAATTGAAGCTGAGCAACTAAAGGATAATATACCTGAATTCGGTGCGGGCGATACCGTTGTCGTGCAAGTTAAGGTTAAAGAGGGCACGCGTGAGCGTTTACAGGCTTTTGAAATTTCATCAGCAAGCCCAAGACCGGACGTCCACAACACCAAGCTGGTACATTGTCGAAGGTTTTTGCAGCAGTGAAGACCGAGCGACAGAAGTTTT
>JANQMK010000016.1 GCA_028280085.1 Pseudomonadales bacterium | reverse complement strand
AATATAAGTTTATAAGGTTTCCTAATTTGGGGATAAACAACAGCAATATCTGGTTCCTGTGCTGCAACTACAAGCGGCATTGCAGCAAAAAAAAATATTACTACGCCTATGATTAATCCCAGGATTACCCTAGAATCGCAATTGTACTTATGTGGCAATATAGGCATTGGCATGCGCGGCTGATATTACTGCCCTTTCACTCTGACAATAATCTGATAATAATAAAGTTAACTACTTAATTTTAGCATACTCCAGCCATGTAGTGTCACTGATATGTCAGCCGTTTCTTTCATTTCAATCCCAAACATTGAAATACAGACATAGAATTGAAATACAAACACAGGTATGAAGCACAACACATGCAGTATGCTCCCAACAAGAGTAACATCACTAAAATCAGTAACCGACGAATACAGCTGTTCTACTACAAGCAGCTAATTCTATCTCATCGCCATTTGAACTTGCATAGCCCCTGAAAAACTCAACCATCGTGTTACTCTCGCTTATCTGGCATTGCCAAACCGCACGCTTTATCTGGTTTCAAATAGGTGGGGACCTCCAATATTACAAACACCAAATAACAATAAAATAGCTAGTTATAACGTCGATATACCTTACGAAACAAACTTGGGCTCAATCCTGTCCAGCGCTTAAAAGCACTAGTGAAACTAGTACGATCAGAAAAATCCAAAACCGAAGCGATGTTCTCAATACTGAGCCGCTGATCAATTAAATACGTGATGGCATAGTGATAGCGAACGTGATCGCGCAATTCACCAAAATTTATATTATTTAGCTGTAAACGTCGCTGCAAAGTACGCGTGGATATTTCCATATCTTCAGCAACATTGGCTATACTCAATTGAGAATGCCCTACACGTTTAGCTAAGCACTCCATAACCTCTCGAGGAAAGCCCTCCCCTTCCAGCAAGGGTATATTTTTAATAAAAGAAAATCCTGAAGGGTCAAATTGACCAGCGGACTGGGTCTGCGTGGATAACACAGGAGATTGAGATTGTAATTCGATGCTCCTCGCAACGCCTCGCGCAATCAGTTTTAAAACCTCAAAATCCCTTCCATTAAAAGGCTTATTTCTTTTATTTTCGCCGTAAAAGCACAGCGTACCGTAATCTTTGCCTAACATTACCAGCTTACAGCCAATGTACTGTGCAATTGACTGACCATTATAAAAAGTCCTATCGCCAATCTCTTCGGGGTTATCAAATACAACGGGGTCTGTTGTCTCAAGTACGTGGTGACATAAAGTATCGGTGAGTGGAAGTTGGCTGGAGGCTCCCAAAATGGGCTCGTCAACATTCGAAGATATAACCGTATATATCCCATTCGAAACACGACTAACGATACTGCTCTGCATTGATAGCTCTTTCAACCCAAGTGCAATAAAGCAATTAATTTGATGAGAAAAATCCGAATGAGGGTTAGTCATCAGGGCATACAATTCTTTTAGTAACCCAGACATACCGCCTGACACATTAAATGATTCTTCTAGTAATCCAATTTGAAATTTATCGCTGTTCAGTTGACCAGACCCTGCACTGCTCATTTATCAATCGCTCGGCTAACTATAACATGTAACCATACTCTGGCTCTACAGTAGTTCTACCCAGACGATACTACTGTTGGATATCCAGCATACTAACTAGCCAAATAAAAACCCATCAGAAATCACCAGCTAACATAATGGGCTTTGTGAGAAGTTATCTGCTTACCAACAATATAACCAGTATATAATGCGCCATTCAGTTATATAACACGCCAAATAACTTCTAAAATAACCTACTCCCGTTACAGTTAAATACAGTGAGTCGAAAACAATGCCACAACAAGCTAAATCAACTGCTATATCGCTAGACCTTCTAGCTGACTAAAATGAGGACTTTAAACATCGGTCAGTGGCTGTGATGAATTCTGTAAAATAGACGCAATAGTTGCAATCAATTCATCAATATCAATAGGCTTAGCAAAAACACGTTTCGCTCCAGCCGTTAATGCCGCATCAAGATAATCGAGATTACTATATGCACCGCCACCGGACATACCGATAATCGGCAAATTCGGATATGACTTTTGCACTTCAAATATAAGCTCAATTCCCTCCTTTTCTGGCATAACAATATCTGTTAATAACAAATCATAGTGTTGTGCTTTTAACGCTTTATCTGCTTCATACCCATCCTTAGCTAAATCGACTTGATAGCCTTCACTTTTAAGCAGCTCTGATAAAAACAAACGGTGTTGATCATCATCTTCAACAACCAACACGCTTGGGTTTGCCTGTGTAGAATGATCTAAAGACATAAGGTTCTCACAACTGATTATAGTTAATAAACTAAATTATCTATCATTAACTTATCATTAACAAAGCCTGCAGCTAACGGCCCTCAACAAGGCAACCTAACACTGCTTTTTAGAATAACAGATTTTTAACTTAATAATATAGACGAAAATTTTATTTTTTTCTTTATAGAAAACATCTTTACTACAAAAAGCTTTAACTCTATTTAGTGGTTTTCTATCAAAGCGGCAATTCATATAACATTTGGTTTATTACAGAAATAAAAATATTCTGCCGACTTGGCGCCGGATAAAAATTATGGCGCCCATTAAAACATTATTTATTATTAAACAAATCACAAACTCTATTTGACAGCAATACTCTACTACAACAGTACAGTGACAATCATAAAGGCTTTGGCAGTTCCTATACCACAACCACAATCATATAAAACTGATTTAACGCAATGCCTCAATCAATACAAATTACAGGCCAAAGCCCTTAAATTGATATACTCAGTTGGTAAACGCCCGTTTGAAGACTATTCCTTATCTAATTAATGTTTTTCAATAAGTATGTCGCCAATTATTAAGGCATCCAATCCAGATGTATAAAATACTGCAATCACATCTTCCACCGAATGGACAATCGGCTTGCCCATAACATTTAGACTCGTATTTAATACAATCGGCACCCCGGTTAGTCTATAAAAGGCATTAATAAGATCATAGTAACGTTGATTCCATTCCCGCTTGACACTCTGAAGACGGCCAGTGCCATCCTCGTGCACCACTGCCGGCACCTTATCAACCACCTCGGGACGAAACAATAGTGTACGCTCCATGTAAGGCGTCTCTTGATAATGCATAAAGTACTCATGCCCATACTCATGCAGAATAGAAGGTGCGAACGGGCGAAATTCTTCTCTGAACTTCACTGATGCATTGATCCGATCTTTCATTGAAGCACTTCTCGGGTCGGCAAGAATAGATCGGTTGCCTAAAGCCCTGGGACCAAATTCGGCACGACCCTGCACCCAGCCAATGATTTTACCACTCGCTAATAGCTCAGCTGCCTTTTCACATATCTCGCCGGGCAGTGCTGACATCCCATCGATACGGCCAAATCGCTGCATGTTATTTAGCGTTTCCGCAGACATAACAGACCCAAGATAAGGCGTTAAAATAGCATTACTTGGGCCTTTTTCAGGGTTATCTTCATAATAAGCGAGCAGCGCAGCGCCTATAGCATTACCATCATCAGCAGGCGCGGAGTAGATATGTAAATTGTTAAAAGGAGTCTTATCAAGAATCTGGCCATTGTACGAAGAATTTAAACCACACCCACCACCAATTACAATATTGTCTGAGATCCCCAGTTCATAGAGATTGTTAAGTAGGTCTGTCATAATATCGCAAAATACTCGTTGCCCGGTATAAGCTAAATCTGCAACAGATAGAGCGTCAGAGCCAGGCACCCGCATGTACTCCTTCAATGCGTCTAAGGCATAGAACCCTTGCTCAGGACAGTCAATTTGCAAGCCATGATTCTGAATACGTTGGCGCATTAAATCATAGATCGTTTGGTCAAATTTACCGTAAGGCGCCAAGCCCATTACTTTCCATTCTTCACCTTTCCATACATCAAAGCCACACCAAACACAGAGATTACCGTAAAACACGCCTAAACTCCGTGCTATATCACCTTCAACATCGACTGTTTCAAGCTGTTTTATGCTGCCATGTTTATACTCGTAATAACTGATGCTAAAACCTTCGCCAAATCCGTCAACGACCATACAAACCGCTTCAGAAAACTTGCTGCTATAGCAACTTACAGCGGCGTGGGCTAAATGATGATTATACGACCTAGCTATGGTATTTTTACCCAGAGCATGCCGGCAGAAAAAGTCTAAATGTATGCCGGCATTACGAATATTATTGAGCCCAAACTGTAAAACGTACTGATAAGTGTCAAGATCAGCCGTCAAAACATCAAGACAGGCGGACATATCAACATGTTCTCTTCTTTTTTCTGCCAGCTGATGTTCATGAGTAAATATTTTTTCAATGTCGTTACTCCAACTTTTCGCTAACACAAATTCAGCATCAAGATCACAGTATTGCTCAACCACATTTTGCACAAAATGAAGCGGGTTATCGGGCGGACAGTTTATGGCTCGTTTGCTCTGCATATTGCGCTCTGTGCTTTCAGCAAAGACCACCTCACCATTACTATTAACAACAGCTAATGCATTATCATGGCCAGTACAGGCCAAACCAATATAATTTCTTTTTATCGTCGCCATATTAACCTCCATTACTGTTATAATTGATAAGAATCAATATTGTTTAAACGGGAGTCTCTTGCCATTTTCTGGGTGGCTTACCCAAGTATTTGATCCGGCTACAGCGCAATGGAAAAAAACTACCTTCCGGCTTTTCTAGTGCATCGATATAACAGGGAAACATGCCAGCAGAAAAACTCAGCACCATAAAGCGATAAAACTCTTCCGCGCTTAACCCCTGGTCAGCAATTAAAGCAGACCCCAAGCCCGCAATATTCATCTTCGGCCCACCCTGCAAGGCAACAATAGTTCGCTCAATTTCATAAGCTAGCTTCACGTAGTCGCCATTGTAACAGCCAAATTGCTTAGCCATCCGAATAATCGGGGCTAAGCGTTCATCCTTCTCACTAATAGGTCGTCCATATCCCGCAATAACACCATGTTTTTGATACTCCGCTCGGATAAACTGTGCGAGACTTTCATTTCTGTCTTTAACATCTTTAGCCCTAAATAAAAAGTCAATAGCCCGAATATCCGGTCTTCTCCCGTAAATGGTCGCTTCTGAAATAGCAGTTGCGGCGCCAATTGCCAAACTCGCGGTCGTGCGTGCCGTACCTGCTAGGGCAGCAACCCTATTGTTCCATATTCTTGGTTCTGGATAGCTTGCACAAAGTGTCCAGATACGTTCAAAAAAAGCCAGTTGGTTTTCACTGAATTCTCTGCCTGTAATACCAAATAGTAAAATTGACATCCAAGAGTTTTCATTCAATTCATGGAACAAGTCTTTGCCACGAAAAACGACTCGCTCGCCCTGAAACCAAGCACCCATACTAGTTAATAAACGATCTTCAAATTCTTCCAGTAACGGCGAATTAGCCATATCTACCCTACTTGTGCTATTCAATCACGAATTCATCAACGACAGCTGCTTCATCCACAGCTTCTTTAACTAAGTTCGACCTGTCACCTGGATCGTTAGTTAACTCCAACCCGTCTCGCCAGAATGGATAACTCAACCAGCCAAACACGCGCTGTTCCATGGCATGGGCAGCCGCACCAGGTAAGCGAAGTAATAGATAAAGCATTTCTCCCTGCTCTGGCTTTAGCTCTAAATCGGTAAAAGCCGCTGCTATCACACCTAATAGAGATAACGGCGCGTCAACCGTCGACTCTAACACCCTTCGCTGCTGTTGTAGCCAAGATAGATGAGAGCCCACCTCCAACGAAGCAAAATAGTCAAGTGTTTGCCTTACTCTAAGCGGGCAATGGCTGCCTTGCGGCGAAAATCCTGGCGCATTAAGTGGTGTCGGCCAAACATCTGCTCGTTCTTCTTGAGGCGGATCACGCAAAACAGCAAACCACCGCTCAAGTTGTACGCCGCAGCGTTGCCAGTAAGACATGGCAAGCAATAACTCTCTACCACCACCAGCGACACCAGCTCCCACCGCTAATGCCGCCATTAAACAAGCCGCATTACCTGAGCCACCGACAGCACCGTTCATGGCTGCTCGCACACTAGGGTCACGCGGACCGGGGTTAGCTAAGGCGATGGATATTGCTTCCAATAATTTTTTCTGTTGTTTAGTCGGCGAAGCATCAAAAAAAAGCAGATACAGGTAGTCGAACCAACTGGCGTTAGCTAACATATCGCCGTAGACATCATAACCACGCAGACGGCAAACATCCGCAACGAACGGACTATCCTCTGTCGCTTGTTCATACCAAAGCGTTGACTTAATGGTTTCTTTACGATTCTTCGCAGCCATATATAAGGTCTTTTAAGTTAAAAACTGCAATACATTGGGACAGTAGGGACTAATTTACGGCAGCTCAGCGCGTTGAATTATCAGCACCTTGAAACAGCGGCAAACCCTGTACACTATAGCCACCATCTACGTTAATAGTAGCGCCGCTAACAAACCGGGCATCGTCTGACAGCAGATACGCAGC
>JANQMK010000009.1 GCA_028280085.1 Pseudomonadales bacterium | reverse complement strand
AAATTGGGAAGAGATAAAACTGAAGTATTCTAAGTAAAATTACAGAACAATACCCGAAAGTCTATAAAAGCCTATAAAAGGGGCGTTCGTAGGTTGTTAATACGAAGGTTTCTTGAGTTTGAACGTTACGGCACTACGAAAATTTATTCAAACTTTGGAGAATATATAATGAGAATCTTTTTTTTAACGTTAGTGGTACTTCAACTGGCTGGCTGCTCTGCTGAAGTCGGTAGCGAGAAATGGTGTACCAATCTAAATGAAAAGTCCAAAGGCGAATGGACCGTAAATGAAGCCACAGACTACGCAAAGCATTGTGTTTTTAAATAGATAATTGTCGAGGAATGTCAGCTCTATGCATTATTAAGGGCACTCGTCAAAAATATAAAGGCCATATCACATGTAGAGCATGACTTGGGGGCTAGAATAAATGCAACTAACAATACGTTGTTGTCGCCATGACAAGCGTGGTTGGTGCATTAGCTGTCTCTTCGCAAAGCGTTGGTATGACACCCCTTGCCTAGAAAAATATCAGCCTCCCTTGACTTTATGTGTTAAAGCGAGAACGTTCCAGCTCCAAGTTAAGGATGAATTAATGCAATAGATGATTTCTGCATACTCGCCGGTTATCATGCTGATACCATAAGTGGTGTTTCCCAAGTTTCTTCATCCGCTGATAATGTTTACGGAGTCTGGGCTGTACGTGCCATGCAATATCAATGATGGATTTCGGTAAATTCCCTTGGATTTTTTGTGAATCCGTTAAGGCACTAGCAACATAGAGGTGACTATGAGAGTCATTTGGTTGTTTTAGTTTTACTCATTAAGTACGGTTTGTGCGATTGGTTGTCTAGAATATAAGCGACTTCTGAGTGTTCTTTAGCCGTATCCAGTTCGATAAAAAGTATGTTATTGTTGCTCATACTTGCCTCTAGCGGTATAGGAATTGAAACTCTTAGCTAACCCACCAATAACTAGGTACTAGCACTGGTAGGGGGCATAATGCCTATGTTCTCAAAGAACGATAAGGAAAAACTAATGGAGTCAGTTCTTAGGTATTTATTATTCATAATATCTGCCGTCGCGGTTGTTACTGGCGTAAACGTGTTTCTCGGTGGGGCTGCCGCTGTGCCCGGCTCTTTGGGGTCTGTAGAAGCAACTGTAGATAATGAACTCAGGTTCTTTTCAGTATACTGGGTTGCTTTTGGTGTCGTTTGTTTTTGGGTGGCTCGTAATCTAAACACGCAATATTCTTTTATTCCTTTTATTGCCTTATTTTTTTTCATTGGCGGTGTTGGCAGGTTGGTGTCAATATTAGCAATAGGTGTCCCAGCAGGTATTTTACTCCCAGCCATGTTTCTAGAGTTCGTATTGCCTGTGGTAATTTATGTGCTCTATTTAAAGCGATACAAAAAAGATATAACGGGTACATGATAGAGACGCTTGCAAGTCGCGTCCGTTATGAGGCACAGTAAGTCATTCTTGAATTGGAGCGACGACTTTAGCAGCGTATTATTAATATTCTTTAAATATTTTGGAGCATTATATGATAGGTTTTGTTGATGGTTTTGTCCTTGATATTCGTCATTCAACGTGGAAAGAAAATTTACGAACCTTTGGGAAAGCAGGTATTTATGTCGGAGGCGGATGTTTTTTAGCCGCCGGTGCTGTGGCATTGTCAGGCGGCTCTATTGTAGTTGGCTCAGGACTGACTATCACGGCCAAGGTTCTTGCGGACACTGGTGGAGCTTGCTCTGCTATAGGTACTGCTTTTTATTTGGTTGGAGAAGAATAATTCCATCTACCGTTTTAAGCGGGTCGCTGAGGAAAGTACCAAAAGGGTAATCGCTATCTGAGTTGACTTGTCGCCTGTATCAGTCAATAAAGCAAAAGAACTGATAACCTTAGTTAGCGGCATTAGGGAAAGATTGTGCAAATAAGAGAATCAAGCGAAGGCGATAAAGAGACTATTTTCAATCTTCATCAAAGTGCATTCGGTGAGGTCGAGGGGAGAGCTGTCGCTACATTAGCTGTAGACCTTTTAAGTGATAAAACGGCTTTACCTATTCTTTCTCTGGTTGCTGAATCGGATAGCGAAATAGTAGGCCATATACTCTTCACATCTGTTAGCGTTAGCGATTTAGACGCAAGCAACGCTTATATTCTCGCGCCTCTAGCTGTTGCGCATAATATGCAAGGTAAAGGTGTAGGCACGGCACTTATCAATGATGGTATTGAAAAGCTTAGAGCGCGGGGTGCCGATTTTGTGTTAGTACTTGGCGATCCTAAATATTATCATCGTACCGGCTTCAGCGCAGAACATCATATTAAGCCACCGTATCAGCTTGACTATCCAGAGGCTTGGATGGTTCAAGAATTACGCACTGACGTTCTTAAAGATGTTAGGGGTACTGTTCAATGTGCAAAGTCGCTAAGTTCACCCGAGCATTGGTAATGTTAAACTAAGCCTGTCAACAGGAATGCTGGATCTGTTTTTGGTGTTTTCCGCTGCCGGAGTTAGCTTTACACAGCGAACTAATCGAATTATTAGAGTAGGAGCATAAATATGATCAAATTTGTAATGTGTTTAACGCGTCATCCCGATATGTCTCGAGAGGAATTTAAAGATTATTGGATGAATAAGCATGGTCCATTTTTTATGAAAAACGCCGATGTGATGGGAGCAAAGAAGTATGTTCAATCACACACGTTGGATACTCCGTTAAATGAAGGCTTAAAGACTTCTAGAGATATGTTACCTGAATATGATGGTGTCGCTGAAGTATGGTTCGAATCTGAGGAAGCGCTTATGGCAGGAATGAGTTCGCCTGAAGGGCAGAAGTTGGGCGAAGCCTTGCTGGCAGATGAGAAAAAGTTTGTTGATCATTCAAAGTCGGCGGCATTCATCGTTGAAGAACATCAGTTCTGAGGGCTAATATTTGAGACTTATACTTATATTCTGTATCAGGAAGCACAGTGAACTTTTATGATGACCCAGATAATGTACAAAAATACATTGAGATGTGCCAGGGTTATGATGGGAGTAATATATACGATGTATTAGCTGAGCAGGTTTCTGCCAATTCAGCTTTGTTAGAATTGGGTTCAGGTGCCGGGCTTGATATTGAACATTTAAAAACGCGATACTCAGTTACGGGCTCGGATTTGTCCGATGAATTTATTAAAGTATGTAGGGAAAAGCACCCTGAAATTCCATTTTTCAAAATTGATGCGCTTAAATTAGGTATTGATAGTCGATTTGACTGCATCTATTCTAACAAAGTGCTTCATCATTTTACAGAAGCTGAGCTCAAAGCATCACTGGAACAGCAAGCGAAGCTTCTCAAGCCAAATGGCAAAATCGCTCATTCATTTTGGTTAGGAGAAAAAAGCCAAGTAATCAATGGCATGCTGTTTACCTATTATAACGAAGAAACGTTGTTAGGTATTATCTCAGAATCATTTGAAATATTATCCACCTTAACCTATGAAGAATTTGAAAAAGATGATTCTGTGTTTATCGTAGCGAGGTTAAATGACTAACGAGGTTAAACGACAATAGGCACACCTAATGACTCAACCAGGATGTGGGTCAATGAGGTATATTTAATGATGAATATTAAGACTAGGCAAAAAACTCGTCGACATTTTCGGTCTCGTGCCATTCTTGCAAAATATTAATCTCGTTATTTAGTTGCTGTATTATCGTGTCTAGCTGTTGCCATTGGTGTTTTTTAATCATGGTTTCAGCTGTTGCGGCGATGCTTTTTAGATTAGGTACGCCACAATAGCATGTGGCGCCATGTAAGCGATGAACTGTTTCGAGTAGCGCATCGTGATCTCGGTTGTGATAGGCTTCGTTAATGGCGTGGCGGCTTTCTTCAAGTGAATTTAGTAGCATGTTGAGCATGTCTTTCGCTAAATCGACTTTTCCATTTACCAGTTTTAGGCTGTAGCTTCTATCTACGCCTAATGCACTAGGGTGAACTAATTCAACATCATTGATCGTTTTTTCTTTGCTATCGGTGTGGGCTAGCTGAGTTGTTTTACTATCTCTTTCACACCATTTATGCAGGATTTTGGTTAATGAGTTTTCGTTAAGTGGCTTCGCTAAATGGTCATCGAGTCCGGTACTGAGTAGCTGGCGTTTTTCTTCGATGAGTGCGTGTGCTGTCAAAGCAACAATGGGTGTTCTCGATTTATCATTCTCCGTAGCCCGCATGCGTTTGGTGGTTTCAACACCGTCCATGCCTGGCATCTGAATATCCATCAGTACGATATCGAAATGGTGTTGTTTAAATAGGTTTATCGCTTGTTCACCGCTGGTTGCCTGTAATACTTCAGCGCCTAATTCTTGTAACAAGGCACTAACAAGTTTGAGGTTAGCCATATTATCATCCACCGCAAGTACTTGTAGCGGTTGATGTTCATTATCAGCTTCCCTAATGCGGCTTCTTAGCTGTTGAATATTGGTTGGTTTTGAGTACCTAAGTATTAGTGCACATAAGGCATCGTATAACTTGTAATAGGATGGCGGTTTCGACATGCAAATTGCGACATAATCTTCAAGCGCGTCATCTAAGCGATCTTTGACCGTTGTTGAAGACAAGACAATGGTGCCGCAGTTATAATTTTGATCTAGTTCTTCTACGATATTTTTTATTGAATCGATTGCATCGTATTCTGGCGATAGTCCAATGACGACAGCGTCATAAATTTTCTCGCTTGCGACAACTTTATCAAGAATAAAATTGTAATTGTCGCAAAAATCGGTTTTTAATTGCCATTTTTCAAATAGATGTGAGATGGATGTTTGTGTTATGGTGTTTGGTTCGCAAAAGAGGATCGATCTATCTTCCAATTGGGTTAACTGTTCATATTCTTGGTCTTCCATGTCTGCTTTTATTGTAAACCAAAAAGTAGAGCCCTGGTTAATACTGCTGTCAATACCGATATCGCCACCCATTTGCTCGACTAATCTTTTACAGATAGCTAGGCCCAGGCCTGTACCACCAAACTTACGAGAAGTCGATGCATCTGCTTGAGTAAATGCGCTAAATAGTTCTTTACGTTGATCTTCATTAAGGCCAACACCTTCATCAGTTATGCTAACAGTAATCACTGCTTGCTTATCCTTAATGTTTTCAAGCATGACTCGAACAATAATATTACCCTTATCAGTGAATTTAATAGCGTTATTTACCAGATTGGTTAGGACCTGCTTTAGACGTAGCGGGTCGCCAACTAAGTGAGTGGGGACATCACTATAGATAAACTGGATAAGCTCAAGCTTTTTTTCATGAGCACTGGGCGCAAGTAATAGCAAGCTTTCTTCTACTATTTCACGTAGGTTCATTGGGATGTGGTCGAGTAGCAATTTACCAGCTTCGATTTTTGAGAAATCCAAAATATCGTTGATAATGCTTAGGAGATTTTCAGAAGATTGCTGTATTGTTGTAAGGTACTCTCGTTGGCGCCCAGTTAGTTGGCCCTTTAACAGCAAATTAGTAAAACCGACGATACCATTCAGGGGAGTTCTGATTTCATGACTAGTATTGGCTAAAAACTCTGATTTCATCCGACTAGCTTCTATCGCTTCTTTGCGTGCAAGGTCAAGTTCTATATTCTGTATTTCTATTGTTTCAAGTGTTTCGCGTAGATCTTCGGTAGCTTGATCGATGCTCTGTTGCATTTCTTCTTGCGCTTTTTGCAATGAAGAAGCCATTGAGTTAACACCCGAGGCGAGGTGTCTAAGTGCTCCTACTTCTCTTATAGAAATTCTTGAACTGAGCTTACCATCTTTGATTTTTTCAATGCCTGCGGATATGACAGATAGTGGGTTCAAAATACTACCACTCATTTGTAACGCAATTAAGCCGCTGATCAGTAATGCAATTGCAGAAACTAAGACGATTAGAAATAACGTTTGATATTGTTTAACGGCAATATGGGTGGTCGTGAACATGACTTCGAGCCAGCCCAGTAGTTGTGGTGGTTTAGTGCTATCGATAGTTGTACTGCTAATGAGGTTGTTGGCCCAAACGGGGGTAGTGAAGTAGTAGCCATTATCGTTGGCACTAATCTCGAGTTGACCGGGCATTAATTGGGTTGGTTTTTTTTTCAAACGCAGCTGTCTTGAAGGTTGGGAGGGACCTGCATGGGCCAATACTTGGCCTTTTTGATCAAATAGTGTAACTGAGCGTACTTGAGAGTCTTCCAATGCTGAATTCAGAAGGGTTTGTTGTAGTTTCTCGTCTCCCATTGATAGCGCAAAGCTACTCATATTAGCAATATGACGAGTGGTGAACATGCCTTGTTCTTTGGCAAGATGATCTAAATCATTGACATAGTTGGCACTTAATATCACGCTGAGTATTATCGCAATGACGAGAGCTGGTAAAATGGTGAGTAACAATAACCTGTTTTTTATGCTCCATTGTGCTTGTTTGTCCATTTTGCCCCTAAATGTTTTGACTTGAAAAATTCCTTGGTTGCTTTTGTCCATATTCTGCTTTTCACTGCTGCAACATCGAATGTAGAATAAGCACTATTGCGATGGTTTTCACCAATGTTCGCGATATTAGTATATGAATAATAAGTATATGGGTAATGAGTCTGTAGTGGCTATTATAAGCCGACACTGGAGCCGCAGGTTTTCAGCATTTTATTTTTTTGTTAACTAATCACTAGTAACTGTACGGATAATGGGTAAGGGCGGCTAAAAAGCCATCTATATCGATGTTTTAGTCACTCGCATTAGCCGTGTAAGGTAAAAAGCTATTAGTTATCATTGTCTTAGTTTATGGTAAAAAGTAGATAGATAGTATGGATTTTCCCACAATAGAAGAATTTGTCGGCAATACCCCTCTTGTTGCCTTACAGCGTTTACCCGGAGAAACAACAAATACCTTATTGGTAAAATTGGAAGGTAATAACCCTGCGGGATCCGTTAAGGATCGCCCCGCTTTAAGTATGATAACAATGGCGGAACAACGGGGTGATATAAAACCTGGGGATACACTTATCGAAGCCACGAGTGGTAATACGGGCATTGCGTTGGCAATGGCGGCAGCTATTAAAGGCTATAGAATGATACTTATTATGCCCAGTCATATGACCGCTGAGCGCAAAGCGGCGATGTCTGCTTATGGCGCGCAATTAATTGAGGTGACACAAGCCGAGGGTATGGAGGGTGCTAGAGACTTGGCGTTGACCATGCAAGCTAATGGTGAAGGTGTTGTACTTGATCAGTTTGGTAATCAAGACAACCCGTTGGCACATTATAAAGGAACAGGACCTGAAATCTGGTGTCAAACCGCAGGAAAAATAACGCATTTTATTAGCTCTATGGGCACTACCGGCACGATAATGGGAGTTTCAAGGTTTCTTAAGGAAAAAAATCCAGCGATTGAAATTATTGGCCTGCAACCTCAAGAAGGTTCAAGTATTCCGGGTATTCGCCGCTGGCCGAAAGCCTATATGCCAACGATTTTTGATGATCAACGGGTAGATCGTACCATCGATATTTCACAAAGTGATGCTGAAAATACGATGCGGCAATTGGCAACCCGGGAAGGGGTTTTTTGCGGCGTGTCTTCGGGGGGAGCAGTGTCCGCAGCGTTGAAAATATCAGCTGATGTCTCTAATGCAGTGATTGTTGCCATAATTTGTGATCGAGGTGATCGGTATTTATCTAGTGGACTATTTGCCAGTGATAAGCCTGCTCATGACACCGGTAATTAATCAGGTGAGGAGTGTTGGTACTTCAGTTTCCATGGATTTAGATCAGGTTATATAGTCTGCAATACTTAATTCGTTGTTTTTTTAACACTATCTTCTGGTAATTTGGGCGTAGTTTTGTGACTGCCTGCGGCGTAGGCACTGGTGTAGTTAGCTACGGGCTGACTGCAAAGCAAAAGGCCCAGACACCAATATTTAAGGTGTGGTGATATTTAAGGTATGGCGATAGATTGGGCTGTGTATCTTTAATGCTAACTACGTATCCTAAAGTAATAAGTTCAGCTAGACTTTGTTGAGATTTATTGCGTCTTATAGGGGCAAGCTGTGTCGATGGAATCTTGTACTGGTTGGATTAATAAGTCCTGACTATAAGCACCTTTGCACTAATATATGAAAAGTTATTAAGCGCTAAATTAAATTAATAGAGTAAGGTTAAGGTATCGTTCTGGTATCAGAAACTGATGGTTAAAGTAAGAGAAGAACATCCCATAAAGCAAGATGGCACGGTCGATTTAGAGAGCTGGTTGCTTCGGCTTCAGAGCATGGTCGAAATCGATAATCTTGATGAGATAAAGCAAGCTTGTGAACTCAGTAGAAAGCTTGAAGAAGAAGCCATCGCCGCTGAAAATATCTGGGCTGAGGGAGCCAGTAGTTTTCGAACCGGTTTAGAAATGGCAGAGATACTTGCTGATTTACAAATGGATCAGGAGAGCCTTGTTGCCGCTGTTTTGTATCGCTCGGTTCGAGAAGGCAAGCTTAGTTTAGAGGATGTTAAAGAAGTATATGGCCCGGTCGTTGCCAAGTTAATTGATGGTGGGCTGCGTATGGCCGCCATTGGCACATTGCTTAATATTAGTGAGAATAACGTTTTCGGTAAGGAAACCGGTACCCAATTAGAAAACGTTCGAAAGATGTTGGTTGCTTTGGTTGATGATGTGCGTGTTGCTCTTATTAAGTTATCTGAGAGAACTTGTGCTATCCGCGCTGTAAAAAATGTCAAAAGTGAAAAGCGCCAAAAGGTTGCCCGTGAGGTATTTGAGGTTTACGCTCCCCTGGCACATCGTTTAGGTATTGGACATATAAAGTGGGAACTCGAGGACCTTTCCTTTCGATATCTAGAACCAGATGATTACAAAACTATTGCCTCATTACTCGATGAAAAACGCGTTGATAGAGAAAAGTATATTGAGGCGGTTATTGCAACGCTAAAAACTGAGTTAGATAAAGCAGATATTGCTGCAGAATTTAGTGGTCGCGCCAAACATATCTATAGTATTTGGCGTAAAATGAGGCGTAAGAATATTGGTTTTTCACAAGTGTATGACGTTAGGGCCGTACGCATATTAGTGCCTGAAATCAAAGATTGTTACTTCGCTCTCGGTATTATTCATAATCTCTGGCGCAGTATTCCTAACGAGTTCGATGACTATATCGCATCACCTAAAGAAAATGGATATCGTTCACTTCATACGGCGGTTCTTGGCCCGGATGCGAAGGTCCTAGAGGTACAAATTAGAACTTATGGCATGCACGAAGAGGCTGAATACGGGGTTTGCGCTCATTGGCGTTATAAAGGAACCGATAAAAAAGATTCTCGTGGTAGTTATGAAGAGCGAATTGCTTGGTTGCGTCAGGTGCTGGATTGGCATGAAGAAATGGGGGGCTTGGGCGGTTTAGCTGAGCAGCTTAGTGTTGATGTTATTCAGGATAGAATCTATGTTTTTACGCCGGATGGCCATGTCATAGATCTAGCCAATGGAGCGACGCCGCTGGACTTTGCTTATCATGTCCATACTGAAGTTGGGCATCGGTGTCGCGGTGCTAAAGTCAATGGCCGCATTGTGCCGTTAACATATAAACTAAATACTAGTGACCAAGTTGAAATACTAACGGGCAATGAGTCTGCGCCTAGTAGAAACTGGCTCGATAGAAATTTAGGTTACATCACAACGTCTAGGGCGCGGGCAAAAATTGTAGGTTGGTTTAAACGTCAGGACAGAGAGAAAAATCTAACTGATGGTAAAGCGGTCCTGCGTAAAGAATTTAAACGTTTAGCGTTGAATGCCATCGACATAAAAGTACTTAGCGAAAAGTTAGGCTTTGATCAGCCAGACGAAATGCATGTTGCTGTAGGTAGTAGTGACATCAGTTTGGAACAAGTGTTAAGTGCTGCGCAAAGCATGGTTATTAAAGCTATTGAGAATGATCAACTCAGTTTTCCTCTTGGTGAGTTTAAAGAAAATAATCGATCGCGAACCAATATTGAAATTGAAGGTGTTGGCTCATTAATGTCTCGCTTTGCCAGCTGCTGTAAACCGGTTCCCGGTGACGCGATTATGGGATATATTACTGTAGGCCGAGGCGTATCTGTACATAGGCAAGATTGTGACCAATTCTTACAGTTACAAGAACATGAGCCTGAGAGAATCATTGAAGTACATTGGGGGGGACGAAGAGAAGCTACCTACCCGGTTGATATAGTAATCACTGCGTATGATCGCTATGGTTTATTGCGTGACATCACTTCCTTATTTGATATCGAGCATATCAATATTCTGTCGTTGAGTACGCAAACGAATCGTAAAGAAAACTCAGTCAATATGGTAGCAACCATTGAGATAACAACGTTGAATGTATTGAGCCGCGTATTAAATCGTTTGGGTCAAATTCCAAATGTTATTGCGGCGTCAAGAAAAGATTAAGCTAAGAAGATTAGGTTAAATGAGTACCTAAAAATTGATGCAATAATAAGATTTAAGGCGCCTCTGAATAATAAATAGATATAATCGGGATGTTTTTTAGCATCTTTGATGTGTTGGGGGTGGCAATAGTTTGGGGGAAGCAGCAATAGAAGCCAATCGACAATATTCCTTAAATGATCTTATTTACCTGATGGAGCGTTTGCGGGAGCCTGATGGTGGCTGTCCGTGGGATATAAAGCAAAATTTTAGCAGTATTGTACCTTTCACTATAGAAGAAGCTTACGAGGTAGCAGATGCCATAGAAAGAGAAGACTATGCTGATCTACAGAGTGAATTGGGTGATCTATTGTTTCAGGTGATTTTCTACAGTCAGCTGGGTCGTGAGCAGGAGCTTTTTGACTTTGCATCGATTGTCTCGACTGTGGTAGAGAAGTTATTGCGGCGACACCCTCATGTATTTCCCGACGGCAAACTACAGAGTAGATCAACGCTATCCGTTGAAAAACAACGGATCGTTGAGGAAGAAGTGAAGCAAAATTGGGAAGCGATAAAACAACGTGAGCGAGCGGAGAAAGGCTTTACCAATATTCTAGATGATGTGCCGGTTGGCATGCCGGCATTGAGCCGCGCGGCTAAGCTACAGAAACGGGCTGCCACGGTCGGTTTCGATTGGGATGATGTTAAGCCGGTTATTGATAAAATAAAAGAAGAATTAGCAGAGCTCGAAGACGCGATTAATCAACAAAATGATGGGCATATTGCAGAAGAACTTGGGGATTTATTTTTTGCAATGGTAAATGCTGCGCGACATTTAAAGAAAGAACCAGAAACTGTTTTGAGAGCTGCGAATAGAAAGTTCATTCAGCGTTTTAGTTATATTGAGAGTCAGTTAAAAAGTAACTCTCAGTCTTTTGCAACCACATCTTTGGCTGAAATGGAAGTGCTGTGGCAAGAAGCGAAGCGCGAAGAGAAAAAAAGATAACGCGATAAATGATAGATATAAGTACTCCAAATCAGAATACAGAGCATTTATTGTGTAAGGGATGAAAAAGCGGACATTTCCACCAGCAGTAAGCGACAAAATTGCTAGTAATTAATAGTATCATTTGATCATCTGAGAACGTCTACGGCTATGGAATAAACTATTCTGGCACTTTTTGGTGTTAGATTATTCGCTATTGCAGGAGCACAAAGTGGTCCTAGATACAGTAATAATGGCAGATTAACTGTTTAGCGAGGGAGTTGTTTCGAGAGAGTTGTCTAGAGAGTTGTTTAATGTCGAACAGGTGTGTATCTTAGAGTCGAACGGGCTTTGCAGTGTCTATTGATGATGCTCAAACTGAGCGTTTATACCACATTGCCGTTTGCTTTTAGTCGCTTGGCTAGTCATTCGTGTTCTTTTCTGAGTGGGCAGAAGTCGCGGTTGTCTGCAATATTGTGTTTTCAATATTGTTATGGGGTAGATATCAAGAGCTCTGGCTATCGAGTGTGAATGGAGTATGCATTAAGTGTTAAAAGCTTAAGAGGAAAATACCGGTAAGCATATAGGTATAAGGTACTGGTAAGATAGCCAGGATTTAAGATTCTAGGGTAGAGAGAAAGAATAGAGAAAACAGAAAGGAGCAATCCAGGATGAGAGTAATATTGTTAGGTGCCCCTGGCGCGGGTAAGGGAACCCAAGCTCAACACATCATGAAGAAGTATGGGATTCCTCAGATATCGACGGGAGATATGTTGCGTGCGGCCGTCAAAGATGAGACACCGTTAGGGTTAAAGGTTAAAGATATTATGGCCACGGGCGGGCTAGTATCGGACGATATTATTATTGCATTGGTTAAAGAGCGAATTCAAAAAGAGGATTGTGTCAACGGTTTTTTATTTGATGGCTTTCCTCGCACAATACCACAAGCTGAAGCGTTACAAGAACAGGGTGTTAAAATAGATCATGTGATTGAAATACACGTTGATGATGATGAAATTGTCATTCGCTTAAGTGGGCGCCGCATCCACGAAGCCTCAGGACGTGTCTATCACCTTGTCTATAATCCCCCGAAAGCCGAAGGTCTTGATGACGAAACCGGAGAACCCCTCATTCAACGAGAAGATGACCAGGAAGCGACTGTTCGGAAGCGCTTAGATGTATATCATGATCAGACTGAACCGCTTGTCACATTTTATAAAGAGCAAACCGGCGAGAATGCGCCAAAGTACCATCGCATAGACGGTATTGGCTCAGTAGAAGACATTACCAGTAGGACCCTTTCGGCATTGGCTTAAGCCGGTAAGTCTAAACCAATTGTTTTGGTGATAATCGTTTTAACTCTTTCTCTTCTATCAAGCGTTATACCTAGGAGCCCTTAATTAGGGCTTCTGCCGGAATACCCCTATCTTCATCTGGCAAACTTAACTCTGTTAATTTGTTACTACAATGGTTTACACCGCCATTCGATTCGCAACGTATTTGGTGGTTGACTGTTTGTTTAGCTCCATCGTACATATGACGCCGTCAAACTGCCGAACTTTTAATTAATAGTCACCTTATTTAATGGTGAACGGCCATGTTTTATTGTTTTTTAGTGTGTGATGTCTCACTTGGGTGTCGAGAAAAGGAAATATTGGGCAGATTGAAGCGGATTTTTTGATGCGCTATCCAATATTCTGTCGATTTTATTGTTATTGAGGGGGAGCACATACCAGCTAAGAGGCAGATATTGCTAGCGCTGTGTACTGTTTTTGTATTGAAACTATGCTTTTTTGAATACCACAACTTACCGATTTATCACACTGAAGTCATTTTCTTTATTGCTGTTTGAGAGCAAAGGAGGGTTAAGTTTGCGGGAGGATGAACGGTTTGAACATCGATAAATAAGAAAAATATTTCTGAGTGATGATGGTAACAGAGGGTAAATTTCTCTGATTTTTTTCTTTATTTGGCATAATTGATAGGAAAATTGCTCTTTTTTTTTAAAAAAACAAAAAAAAATTAGCAAATTTCTAATTTTTTTTATAAAAAACCACGTTTTTTTATAAATTAGTAGTCCA
>JANQMK010000485.1 GCA_028280085.1 Pseudomonadales bacterium | reverse complement strand
ACATTTTTTTGATGCGTACGGCTTTGCCCATACCCGTTAGCTGCTGGAACATTTTGTGGACGTCATTGCAGAGATCGGCATCGCTAGTTAATAAACTATAATCTGTGTAGTGCCGGGCATTTTTAACATGGTAATTGCCGGTGCCAAGATGAGCATAACGGCGCAGTACTTTGCCTTCTCTGCGTACAACAAGCATCATTTTGGCATGGGTTTTGTGGCCGATAACGCCGTAAACAACTACCGCTCCAGCTTCGTGTAGTTTACTGGCTAGTTGCAAATTTTCTTCCTCATCAAAACGTGCCCGTAGTTCAATGACAGCAGTTACCTCTTTACCAGCTCGAGCTGCTTCAACTAGTGCTTCAACCAAAACTGAGCTAGAACCGGTTCGGTAAAGAGTTTGTTTTATAGCGAGTACGTTAGCGTCTTGAGCAGATTGTCTGAGAAAATCAACGACTGGTGTAAACGATTGATACGGATGATGAAGTAATATATCTTGCTGTTGGATTGCTTCAAATAAATTACTTGTGTTCTTGATACAATCTGGTACACCGGGGGTGTAAGGCTGATAATGTAGTTCTGGTCTGTTAACTTGGTCAGATAAACCCATTAGACGGTTTAGGTTTAGTGGTCCGTTAAGTTTGAATAGCTCTTCCTGTGTTAAGTCGAATTGCTTTAACAAGAAATTTGCCAACTCTTCGGGGCAATTATCCGTGATTTCTAAGCGTACTGCCGTACCGAAACGGCGTGAGTGCAGCTCTCCCTTTAGCGCATGAGCTATATCTTCAACGCCGTCTGAGACTAGCTCAAGATCTGCGTTGCGTGTAATTCTAAACTGATAACACCCTTTTGCTACCATGCCCGGGAACAGATCTTCAATATGATCATGAATCATTGAAGACAGAAAAACAAAATGAACCCCATTGTCACAAATTTCATCTGGCATACGGATTATTCGGGGTAAAGAGCGGGGGATAGGCACAATGGCGAGCCCGCTATCTCGACCAAAGGCGTCCTTGCCCTCGAGTGAAACAATAAAATTTAAGCTTTTGTTTACCAACTGGGGAAAAGGGTGAGTTGGGTCTAAACCAATGGAGCTAATAACAGGTAATACTTCAGAACGCATGTAACGCTTAACCCAAGCTTGTTGTTTTTCGCCCCAGCCCTGCCGACGTTGAAAATGAATGCCTTCTTTTTTAAGTGATGGCAGCAGCGTTTCATTGAATATGCGGTATTGCTTATCAACCATTTCGTGGCACAGGGCACTAATCTGGTTGAGTATCTCTTGTGGGTGAATACCGTCACTGCCAGTGGCCTCACGACCATAAGTAATCTGTTGTTTGAGGCCAGCAACGCGAATTTCATAAAATTCATCAATGTTACTACTGAAAATAAGTAGGAA
The DNA here is from genome assembly GCA_028280085.1 of Pseudomonadales bacterium. Classification (GTDB taxonomy): domain Bacteria; phylum Pseudomonadota; class Gammaproteobacteria; order Pseudomonadales; family JANQMK01; genus JANQMK01. The sequence goes on along the minus strand of JANQMK010000485.1, from coordinate 18,175 downwards.
TTCGAGACGCGCGAGTAGTGGATGGCGCTCGTCTAACGCTTGTTCTAGGACGCGAGCATTAAATAGCAGATGACTGATCTCTCTATTGATATAGTAATTTGGGCTATCTAAATTAATAGCCTCGTCAGCCTGGGAAGATTTGGTCGAGTGATGTTCTGAGGGTGTTTTAGTCATAGTTTGTGGCGATTGCTGTATACTGGGCTACCTATGTAATAATTCTAGTCGGCAACTGTCACTAATGGGCAATAAATTACTCGTTGTATTGCGGCATTAGCATGAAATGTCAATTAGCGCAAAAACTGTTCGCTGCTATTCGGTCATTTATCTTTTCATGGGTTGGATATCACCGGCGCGATATCTAATGGGCTTGGTCATATCTGCGATAAAAACCGCCAATGTTCTATACGAATGTAATAAAAGAGTTTAGTATTCGTCTGATTTATCTAAGTAGTACAGTTCGTTAGATACGATAGGCACACTATCTCAAACCAATTTGAATGGAATTGCGATGAGTGTCTTGACTAGGGCACCTCCTCATTATTCAGAGGTGCCCTAGGTTATTGCTGGCCTGTTTATTAATAAAATTAAGGAAATGTTTTAGTGAATAGAAATAAGTTAGTACTATTGGTTGGATTGGTGGTGTTATTTGGCGGTTTTTTTTATTTTGATGGCGCCAAGTATTTTAGCGTTACTTTTTTTCAAGATCTTTACGCTGACAATCCGCTGTATACAGCGGGAATTTTCTTTGTCATTTATGTGACGGCGGCTGCATTAGCTCTGCCAGGCGCGGCAGTATTAACTTTGGTTGCTGGGGCGATTTTTGGTTTATGGACTGGATTTTTGTTAGTTTCCTTTGCATCCAGTATTGGCGCAACATTGTCTTTTTTAGTCTCTCGTTTACTGTTGCGGGACTGGGTGCAAAATAAGTTCGGTAGTTACTTAAAGACGATTAACGCTGGCATAGAGAAAGAAGGTGCTTTTTATCTTTTTACTTTGCGTCTAATTCCAGCGGTGCCATTCTTCGTGATTAACCTCGCAATGGGTTTAACACCCATGAAAACCTTAGTATTTTATATCGTAAGCCAGGTTGGTATGTTGGCGGGTACTTTGGTTTATGTCAATGCTGGGGTAGAACTAGCGGGCGTTGACGAATTATCTTTTACTGGCATTATGACGCCGGGATTGATTTTTTCATTCACACTGTTAGCAATATTTCCTTACATAGCCAAGTCTATTATCAATGCTATTAAAGCTAATCAAGTATTAAAACCCTATACTAAACCGGCTAGTTTTGACGCCAACATGGTAGTGATTGGTGCTGGCTCAGGCGGGCTTGTCTCAGCTTATATTGCTGCTGCGGTCAAATCCAAGGTAATACTAATCGAAAGACATAAAATGGGTGGTGATTGCCTTAACACGGGTTGTGTGCCGTCAAAAGCGCTTATTCGTTCTGCCCGCATGATGCGTTATATTCAGCGCGGTGAAGAGTTTGGTATTGCAAAAGCCAGTGGAGAGGTAGATTTTGCCAAGGTAATGGAGCGTGTTCAACGCGTAGTTGCTGACGTGGAGCCACATGATTCTGTTGAGCGGTATACTGATCTGGGGGTTGAGTGTCGAGCAGGTGAGGCTAGGATATTATCACCCTATGAAGTTGAACTAAATGGCGAGGTAATTCGTACCAAAAATATTGTGATCGCAACTGGCGCTAGGCCGCTAGTGCCGCCGATTCCAGGTCTTGATCAAGTTGATTATTTGACTTCTGACAATGTCTGGGAGTTGCGTGAGAAACCCAAGAAATTACTGGTTGTTGGTGGCGGCCCCATAGGTTGTGAGCTAGCACAGTCATTTGCGCGCTTAGGTTCAGAGGTGACTCAAGTCTTTATGGAGCAACAGGTTATGTTCCGGGAAGACCCAGAGATTTCTGCTTTAGTCGCAGAGCAATTTGAACGTGAAGGCATTACAATTTTAGCGGGTCATACCTTTTCTGCAATAGAGATTAGCGATGGTAAAAAATACGCTGTAGTCAACAGCGACAAGGGCGAATCAAAAGTTGAATTTGATCAATTACTACTTGCTTTGGGGCGTAAAGCCAATGTAACCGGTTTTGGTCTTGAAGAGTTGGATATCGAAATTACGCGCCAGGGAACAGTTGCGGTTGATGAATATATGAGAACGAGATTTCCGAATGTTTATGCGGTTGGTGATGTTGCTGGTCCCTATCAATTTACACATATGGCGGCACATCAAGCTTGGTATGCCTCAGTTAACGCACTTTTTGGCCGTTTTAAGCAATTTAAGGTCGATTACTCTGTGGTGCCTTGGGCTACCTTTACTGATCCGGAAGTAGCGCGGGTAGGGCTCAATGAAACTGATGCAAAGGCTCAAGGCGTTGAGTATGAAGTGACGGTTTTTGGCATAGATGACCTGGATCGTGCTATTGCTGATGAAGAGGCTCATGGCTTTGTTAAAGTGCTTACTGTTCCTGGCAAGGATAAGATTTTGGGCGTTACTATCGCTGGCTACCATGCAGGGGATCTCATTGCAGAGTATGTGATGGCGATGCGACACGGCTTGGGTCTCAATAAGGTTCTTGGCACAATACATATTTACCCGACGATGACTGAAGCCAACAAATATGTCGCGGGTGAGTGGAAAAAAGCCCACGCTCCAGGCAAATTATTGGAATATGTTGAGCGGTACCATCATTGGCAACGAAGTTAAAATAATTTGTACGACACCTTGGCCGGGTGGTAAGAGGATTACGGTATGGATAGTATTTGTGTTCCAGGATTTGAACCCGTGCGAGAAAAACTGCGCAAGGTTATCAGGCGTGCGCCCGCTGGTGGTGGCGCAGCATTGTGTGTTTATTATCAAGGTCGATGTGTTGTTGATATTTGGGGTGGAAGTTGTAATAGCAATCTTGATTTCTGGCAACGGGATACTCTGGCCATGTCTTTTTCTACTACCAAAGGCATCGTTAGTACGCTGGTTCACATACTGGCAGATAGAGGGCTCTTATCTTATGAGGATAGGGTTTGTCAGTATTGGCCTGAGTTTGCTGAAAATGGTAAGGATGAAATAACCATTAGACAGCTCTTATGTCATGAAGGCGGCCTCTATGATATTGCAAGCATGGTTGACGAAGTTGAAGAGGTTTATGACTGGGAACACATGGTTAATATATTAGCTAAAGCTACGCCCAGCCATGTGCCTGGTGAAAGCCATGGCTACCATGGATTGACTTATGGTTGGTTGATTGGCGAATTAATTCAACGTATTACCCAAAAGAAATTAGCTCAGGTTTTAGATGAAGAACTAGTTCAACCATTAAAGCTCGATGGTCTATATATTGGTTTGCCTGAAGAGCAGCTGCCTAGAGTCGCGCAGCTTATTACGCATGAAGTGATGCGTGACGGCTTTTCTAAGCCTCTTAGATCATTTTTACATTTACAAAATATGTTTTTGCGGACTGTTACGGGTAACAAAATTAACTTTGATCGCCTGAGGGATGCGTTGTTACTTAACCGCTATGCTGACGTGGACGAGTCAGACCCGCGATTTATGCAGGCCTGTATTCCAGCGGCTAATGGTATATTTACGGCGCGCTCTTTGGCTCGAGTTTATGGTTGTTTGGCTAATGGTGGTGAACTCGATAATCATCGGTTATTGTCTCGTGCAGCTATTGATCGTGCCACCAAGCCACAGAATAAAGGGCTTGATAGAGTGGTTTTTCTGCCTATGGGGTGGCGTCTAGGTTATCATAGCCTGTTTTGTCCTGGATTTAAGATGACTCGAGCTTTTGGCCATTTTGGTTTTGGTGGCTCTGGTGCTTGGGCTGATCCGCGGCGTAATTTAGCATTAGGTATGATAGTGAATACAGGGGTGGGAACACCATTTGGCGATATTCGAATTTTTGAAATATCTAGAACTGTATTGCAATGTGCCGAAAAGGTTGGTGACTATAAAGTGCCGATGCTAGCTGAGAATTAATAGGCTGACACGTCAGTCGACTAGTTGGTGGGTGGCTTGTATAGGGGCAGCTGTTCACTATTAACAGGGAGTGTAAAGCCATTAAGATAGTATGAGGCAGCTCTTTCTGCGAGCATCGGTTTTGCTAAATAAAATCCTTGTATTGTTTCACAATTGAGCTCAATAAGTGAATCTAGCTGTTCTCTAGTTTCAACGCCCTCTGCGACAATTTTTAGTTTTAAATCATGAGCTAGATTGATAATGCTTTTTAGTATTTTCAAACTTTCTTGGTCTTTTTCAATGTCTTGGATGAATGTTCGATCTATCTTTAATGTGTCTATTGGAAATCGCTTAAGATAAGATAATGACGAATAGCCCGTGCCAAAGTCATCTAAGGCTATAGCTACGCCTAGATTTCTAAGATGGGTCAATAAGTTGATAGCCACTGCCTCATTTTCAATTAAACTAGATTCAGTAATTTCAATTTCTAAATGGCGTGAAGAAATATCATGCTTTGATAGCATGTTTTTTATTGATAGCACAGGACTACCATAGTTAATTTGTATTGACGAAATGTTAATGGAGACTAGTACATTGGGCATGCCATTGTCGCGCCAGAATCTTATTTGTTGGCAAGCCTGATCAAGTATCCATTCGCCGATATCTTGAATAAAACCGGTTTCCTCAGCTATGGGAATAAATTCCATTGGGCCTATAAGGCCGCGAGTTGGATGTTGCCAACGGATTAGTGCTTCAAACTCCCGTTTACTAGGGTCGTTAATTGAAACACGCGGTTGGTAATTGAGAAAGAACTCGTTATTTTCTATCGCAGTGCGCATTCCACTTTCTAGCTCTAGGCGCCGAGCCATATGAATATTCATGCTGTCATCGTAAAATTGATAGCTATTCTTGCCTTTGGACTTTGCTGCATGCATTGCGATATCAGAGTTTTTTATCAACACTTCTGCATTATTTCCATCGTTGGGGTAGATGGAAATTCCGATACTTGCTTTGATATGCACTTCGTTGCCGTTCAATAAAAATGGTTCAGCTAGTGTTGCCAGTATTCGTAGCGCTGTTGACGAAGCCTCTTGTGCACTTGTTAAATCGATCAAAAGCAGCATAAATTCGTCGCCACTTAGTCTTGCGATTAGATTTTTTGTAGAGAGCTTTGGGTGTCTGCTGAGTGCAAAAAAGTCTTGCCCACAAATACAATTATTTAGTCGATCAGCCGCTTTTTTTAGTAAAATATCGCCAATCTTATGGCCTAAACTGTCGTTGATCGTTTTAAAGTTGTCTAAATTTAAAAATAAAACACCAATTTTGGTATCGTGTTTGTTCTTAGCTCGATCTATCATCTGGTTAAGGCTATTAACCAACGTGGCTTTGTTGGGTAGGCCAGTTAAGCTATCGAGGTATGCTAATTTTTTTACTTCATGATCTTTCGCTTTCAGGCTCTGTTGCATCTTAACGAGAGATTCCCCTACGGTAATGAGTTCGCTAGCTTCGATGGTGTTTACATCGCAAATTTCCTCGCCTTCACTGATTTTATTGGCTAGTGTTTGCAGCTGTTTGATTGGTTGAATCACGATTTGGTAAAGTAAGCGGTAAATCAGCACAATTAGCACTGTTGTCGCTATAATAAAGCTAGCGACCGTGATGCCCGATAAATCTTGGATAATTTGCTCTATGGCAGATGTTTCGATACATATATAAGCCAACAAGCCGGTCATGGCTGTTGACACCAGAACAACAAGTACTGATAGTCCAAGAATTTTTGCTTTTAACGTCATTGCTAGTCTATTCTAAATGAATAAGCTGTTTTTAGAACTTAACGATATCTCTAACGCACCTAATAGATGAAATTAGTTTAAAAAAGTCAGTTAAGGTAATATATTTAAAGTATAGACAGTGTCCAGATAACAGTCGTGTTTATATACTTAAGAATTTCCCCTTCTAGCCCAAGGTCCTTGCCGGTATGCTGCACTGCAATAAGCCTCAACCACAATGTCAGTTGTTTTACTATGCTGTCGATATCTGATCATTAGCGATGTATCTCTAAACTATTCAATAAAGACAACAACTGAGCTAGAAGCGGGAAGCACCATCTGACTGGAAAAATGGTACGAAGGTGATGGTGCAAGTTGAGAAATATTTCTATACCTAAAGTTATATATTTTTAAACGGGTGAGGCAAAAAGCTCGCTGGGTGACTGAGGATGCTGAGTGTCTAAGACTATATATTATTATGCTTGTTGTTATCTGTTATTTCTGCGGCGGTGATTTTATACTTGGCTCGGTTAACAAAATGTAACAAACTTTAACAATTCTCTCCACGAAGCTAGAGTATATCGACGTTATACTCTCTTCTAATGTAACAGTAATATGATTCAAGTAATACCTATAACAAGGAGTATCTATAAGGAGTCTCTATGAAAATGATAAAAGGGTTGATTGTCTTTATGTTGGCACTACTCGGCGCTAGTAGTGCCATGGCGTGTGGCGGCTTTTTTTGTCAATTGGCACCCATTAATCAAGCGGGGGAACAAATAGTCTTTCGTCAGGATGGAGGTCAGATAACAACGATGGTCAGAATCCAGTACAGTGGAACGGCGGAAAACTTTGGCTGGGTTTTACCGGTGCCGAATACGCCAGAGATTAGCATTGGCAGTGATACCACTTTTATTGAACTCGAGCGGGTAACGCGTCCGCAATTTATTTTACAGCGAGTTGGTGAAGCTTGTCCTTTAATCCTAAGTGATGATGTTGCTAGAGAAGGGGTTCCCGTACCTAATGCGCCAGCGCCAGAATCTACTGTGAAGATTGAGCAGAGACTCAGTGTTGGACCTTTTGATGCGCAGGTAGTAAGCAGCGATAATGCGGATGCGTTGGCTCAGTGGTTAGCAGAAAATAATTTCGACCTTAGTGAGCGGGGCAATGAACTGCTGCAACCTTATATTCAAGAAAATATGAAATTTATTGTACTTAACTTGCAAAGTGATCGCGATGTTGGGGATATCCAACCTATTATTCTTAAATACGAAAGCGATAAGCCAGTTATTCCCTTACGTTTAACAGCGATTGCTGCAGAAGATGATATGGGGATTTTGGTTTGGCTGCTAGGTGAGAGTCGGGCTGTGCCAGAGAATTTTCTACATGTCACACCTAACTATACGCGTTTGAACTGGTATACTGGCTCGCGTAACGCCTACGCCAGCTACCAAACATTGATTACTGCAGCAATGGATGAAGCTGGTGGCCAGGGTTTTGCCACCGACTATGCGGGGCGGTTTGAAGGACTTATTGAAAGTCTATCCTCTTCTGAGCCGGTAAGGGATGTCTTGGAATCTCTACAAACAGCATCATCGGCGCTGTTTATACAACAGGTATGGACGCAGGTAATTGACCCAAGCGTATCGTCAACTATTCAGCGCATGCTGCCATTACCTGATGGTCAGAATACGCTCTTGTATACAGACAGTATTGTCTTGGCTACTCAATTCACTCAGGAGCAGCTGGATGATGCGCGTGACGAACTCCAGATTTTGATTGAAAATGAAATCATTGCACCATTGGATAACGCGCTTGACGTCCTGGACGGTGACCTCTATCTGACCCGGCTTTATACAACGCTTTCAGCAGATGAGATGTTGTTAGACCCTGCTTTTGTTTTTAATGCTGATATGTCGGATCAAGCATTAGCGCGCAGGGCAACCCTAGAAGCTTCTTGTGTCAATAACACTACGCGTTGGACGTTAACCCTGGGCGAAGGCACTGGTAGAAGTGATCAGCTTGTTATTGATGGTGTGGGAGATATCCCTACCATTGCCCCGACGATAGAACAAAATGCGACATGGCGAGTTGAAAAAACGTTTGCTGCTGGCGCACCTGATGTGACTCAGGAAGCAGACTTTGCTATTGCAGAGTTAGGCGAACGTGATAGCCAAGACTCGAATAGTAGCAGCGGGGGGATGCTTTCTTGGTTTACTATTTTCGGGGTGGTGACTCTTCTAATATATAGATATCGTCGACGAGCTATTGTCTAACCCAGTAGCGGTAAGTTTGCTCGCGGAGTGCACTGAGGATTATAGATATAGCTCGAATAATTAGTTCAAAAGTATGTTAGTATATTGTCTAGAAAATCATAGCCTTTTGCTGATGCTTTAAGTTTATTGTTATGATTTGATAATAGGGTCATGTTTTCTAAATGGCTTAAAGTGTCAGTGAGCGTCGTTAACTCTATTCCGGTGCGTTGTGAGAAAAGTTCTGCTTTAACACCTTCCTTAAGCCGTAGCGCATTCATCATAAACTCTGCTGGCAGCTCATTAGGTGGAATGATGCTTCGTTTCGCTATGTAAGTTTCACGCTGACTAAGATAGCTGTTGGGTTGCCGAAATTTATTGATGCGAATAATATTATGGTTTTCAAGATCGGTGATTTTGCTGTGAGCGCCGGCGCCGATACCGAGATAGTCACCGAATGTCCAGTAGTTCAGATTGTGTTTTGACTCTCGATTGACTTGGCTGTAAGCGGAAATTTCATAGCGCTGATAACCTTTATTTTGCAGTAACGCTATGCCCTCATTTTGCATAGCTGCGATGTGCTCCTCCCTGGGTAACAAAGGTTTTTGACTATAAAATGTGGTATTGGGCTCGATAGTTAATTGGTACCAAGAGATGTGTTCGGGCTGTAGTACCGTCACTGTTTCCAGGTCACCTATGGCTGTTTGTAGCGTCTGTTGACTGATCCCATGCATTAAGTCGATATTGATGTTGTCGAAGCCAGCGGACCTAGCTTGGTGATATGCGGAAATTGCATCTTGCGCGCTGTGAACGCGTTGTAAATTTTTTAACATGACATCGTTGAAGCTTTGCACTCCAATAGAAAGCCGATTGATACCGACATCACGAAAACCTTTAAATTTTTTTATCTCTGCAGTGGCTGGGTTAGCCTCAATGGTAATTTCTATATCAGAAGAAAAGCTGAGTTTACTTGCTATGTTTTCAAGTAATAATCCGATGCTTGGGGCAGAAAACAAACTTGGTGTGCCACCCCCCATAAAAATAGAAGTGATAGATCGGCCCTGGCCAAGCGTTATGTCGTTATTTAGATCTTTCAGTAGAGTGGAAATATACTGTTGTTCTGGTAGATCTTTAAATTCATGAGAATTGAAATCACAATAAGGGCATTTTTTTATACACCAAGGAAAATGAATATATAAGCTTAACGGTGGCAAGGTAAGTTTGCTGGTGTTATGCATAAATTACTAATTAGCTAAGCCATTTAACATTTGAATAAGATTGGCAACGGCTTTTCCTCGATGGCTTAACTTATTTTTTTCTGTTGGTGACAACTCTGCCGAACAACAATTGGCGTCAAATGCAAAAAAGAGTGGGTCGTAACCGAAACCATTATCGCCGCGCGGTTCGAGTAAAATCTTACCTCGCCATGTGCCCTGACAAATAATGGGTGTTGGATCTTTTTCATGTCGCATCAATGCTAGAACGCATTGAAATTGTGCGGTGCGTTTTTCATCGGGAATATCCTTCAGTTCAGCTAACAATTTTTCATTATTGCGCACGTCATCTGATGGTATGCCTGCAAATCGCGCTGAGTAAATTCCAGGAGCGCCCATTAGGGCGTCTACTTCAAGACCTGAATCATCGGCAAGTGCAGGCAGGCCACTAAACTTCGCTACGTTGCGTGCTTTTAATATGGCATTTTCAACAAAAGTTAGACCAGTTTCCTCTATTTCAGGAATATTGAATTCACTTTGCGATAGGACTTCAATATCGAGAGTTGCAAGGCTATGTTGAAGTTCTAGTAGTTTGCCTTTGTTACCACTAGCAAGGACGATTTTCTTTGTCAAAATAATGTTTCCTATTGATCAATATACATTTTACGAGAGAATTTTACTTTGCGCGCGGGTTTGTTGGGGTCAGGTTGCACTTGGATGGTAAAGTGCACTATCTCCTCATTGGTGAAACGAAACCCAGCTAAATAATAGGTAGCGCTTTGTTCATGAATTTCTTGAAACTTGAGCTGTGTTTTTTGTGACATTAAATTGGTGAAGTAACCGGTAACGATTGCTTTTATTGTTGGCTTAGCGATAGTTGGATCAGGGTTGTTTTGAGTGACGGCGATATTGACCAGTGCGCGTTCTTTGCTGCGCACGAGACCATATATCTTAGCGATATCAGGCTTGATGAAAGAACTATTGAAAACGGAAAAGTGTATAGTCACGTCATCAAACCTTTTTTCTACAGCCATTGCATGACAGTTGGATATAGACAATAAACCAAGCACTAGCACGAATGAGGAGTTTACTATTAAGTATTTACAGTAAGTCATAGGTCATGTCGGCAAATAATTATCTCTTGGTTAGCGAGTTACTCGATAAATAGCAATATCGCCTAATAGATTAGGATTTAATTTCATCCACTGCCTCGGTATATTGTTTCTGTCGGCAACGGTGCGATTCAGTATATGAATGTTTTTTCGAAAACATAACGCTTCAAAATCTTTAAATGTGCAAAAATGAATATTAGGGGTGTCATACCATTGATATGGCATAAATTTAGAGACTGGCATGCGGCCTTTTCTTACTAGGTAATGGCGCACTCGCCAGTGCCCAAAGTTGGGAAAAGTAATAATACATTCTTTGCCGATGCGCAGCATTTCTTCAAGTAATAAATGGGGATGATGCACTGCCTGTAATGCCTGGGCCATAATGACTGTATCGAAACTTTGAGCGGCAAAGTTGTTCAAGCCCTCATCGAGATCTTGTTCGATAACGTTGATACCCTTAATAATACAACTAGTAATATTGTCAGCATCTATCTCTATACCATAACCAGTAACAGCCCTGATTTGTTTTAGGGTTTTAAGCAGTTCTCCATCACCGCATCCTAAATCAAGTACGTTGCTTTTTTCCTGCACCCAGCTGGCGATTAAGTCGATATTTAGACTCATAATACCCTCATTAGTTAGAGATATCGGCGACGGCTGTCGCTGTTGCAGGAGCTGTTGCTGCGGCAGGTGGGGCGGACAGTAGATCACAATCAATGCGGTTCATGTACGCTCTAAAAATATCACTATAACGCGGAATAGAGATTAAGAAAGCATCGTGCCCTTGGCTCGCTACAATCTCTGCGTAACTTACATTTTTTTTGGCAATAATAAGGGCATCGGCTATCTCTTTCGATCGTTCGGGTGCAAAGCGCCAATCACTGCTAAATGATAGTACTAGATAATCACACTTGGCGTGACTAAAAGCAGACACTAAATCGTTGTCAAAATCCTTGGCTATATCAAAGTAGTCTAAAGCCTTGGTCATTAGTAAGTAGGTATTAGCATCGAAGCTATCAGAGAATGTGTTGCCTTGGTATCGTAAATAGCTTTCTACTTGAAACTCAACATCAAAGCCATAGTTAAACTCATCTGCCCTGAGATCGCGACCAAATTTTTCACGCATAGCGTCATCAGATAAGTAGGTGATATGGCCAACCATACGCGCCAGAGCAAGACCCTGCTTAGGCGTTGTGTTGTGATCTTGGTATCGCCCTGCGTAAAAATACGGATCACTGGTAATAGCTTGTCGCGCTATCTCGTTAAAGGCAATGTTTTGCGCAGTGAGTTTAGCTGCTGATGCGATAGTAACACAATGCCTAACTTTATCGGGAAAATCCAATGACCATTGCATAGCTTGCATGCCACCGAGGCTGCCGCCGATTACAGCAGCCCAATAAGTTATACCGAGTGCTTCAGCCAGCAATGCTTGACTAGCGACCCAATCTTTAACCGTCACAAGCGGAAAATCAGGGCCATAGATCTTACCGGTTTTAGGGTTCAGGCTGTTAGGACCAGAGCTGCCATCACAGCCACCAATATTGTTGGGACAAACCACATAAAACTTGTTCGTATCTATTGGCTTACCGGGGCCGATATAATTTTCCCACCAGCCTGGCTTTTTGTCATCAATGGAATGGAAGCCTGCGGCGTGATGGTTACTGCTGAGCGCGTGGCATATTAGGACTGCATTGGATTTAGCTGGATTCAATTGGCCGTAGGTTTCGTAAACTAGCGTGTGGCTATGTAACGTCTGTCCACATACCAATCTGAGCGGCTGCTCAAAGGTGATTTTTTTGGGTTCTACAATACCCACTGAAGTGGGAGAATCAACGGCGCTCATGTTTATCCTGCAACGTTCAAAACTGTGCAAGTCTAAATCAGAGGCATGTTAGGACGCAAGGTGACTTTCTACATCAATAGTCAAGGCCCTGGCTGATATATCATCAGACAATGTGAGTTCACTCGGTTTTGGGCTAAAGTGGGCTAATTGGATAATAGCTCGTAGCGCGTTTGCTGCTAGTTGAATGGCTTTATGCTGATGTTGGAGTGACAGTAAATCTTGCTGTTGCTCTTCTTGCCGCTGACGCAAATGCTTGGCTTGGGTGATATATTTGTCTAGCTGACGGTTTTTATTACCACAATAATGAGTTAAGGGCGCTAATGCGTTAGCTGGCCATGCCATAATGTCTTTGGCTATTTGCTGGAATAAAAATTGAGCTTCCTTGAGTAGTGTATTACTAAAAATTTCGATCACATGATTTTTTTGAGTTAGTACTGTTCTATAGTGCCCTTTAAATTTGTTAGCTTGTCGTTGCAATAAATTTAGCGCTTGACTATGAGGTGCTAGGTTTAACATGCGATCTTTAACGAGTTCTTCGATACCGTCTTGGCCGTATTTTTCATAGATCTGTGTGAGTTGTTCGTTACACTGCTGAGTTTGTTGTTGAATATCTGCTAAGTTTTGGACAAGGCCAGCAAAAAAGCTGTCTATAGCTCGGGACATGCCATGAGAGGTCCAGCTGGACAGCAGTTGTTGGCGGCAGCTTTCAATGTGGCTATCAATATCGCCCGGTGCAAAACAGTTGAGTAACATGGCCATTTGCTCATTCAGCTGTATTTCAAGCGACGCTAGTTCAGCCAGTGTGATAGAGATTTTTTTTTGTTCCAACTGCAAGCGGTGTTTTTCTTTTTCTAGTTCAAGGCTTGATGACACATTTTCTTTGTTTAACAAAGCCGTATGCTGCGTAATATCGTGCTGCAACGTTTCCAATTGTTGTATAAGTAGGCTATGTGTATGTTCTAATGAATGATTAATTTGGTCAGTAACAAGATGACCAGCGAGCGGTCTGGCTGAATTTAAGGCTAAGCCGAATGCATTGATATGGGCGACAATGGCTGGCGCGATTGAGCTGTCCAGTCCGTCTAGTAATGCATGGTATGACTGCAACCATTGTCTGTAACTAGCCACCGCTTTTCTAAGACGCTTGCGCAGGCTTTTGCTTGTTTTTTGTTCGAGTCTGTCGTTGTATGAACCCACTGCTTGTAATCCTTTGTGAGTGCAGTGATAAGATTATTGCAGTTGTTGCCAAAATAAAAAGTTTAATAATGCAGATTTTATTTATCTTTGAATTGGGTTGGGCCGGAATTTGTTGAGGATGTGATATAAGTACGGTTTTATGGCGACGTGTTTTGCCTTTTATTATCGTGCTAATTACTGTGTTGGGCGACACTGAATGCCTTTGGCATCTACTGGCAGTGTCGCGGGTTGTATTTTTAGTTCGTCTTGTACACGCCTATTGCAGTAATTTGGCTGCTAGATTCCTAACACGAGTTGGGGCACAACGTGTAGCGCTTGAGCGCCATTACGAATAAATATCTTTATGACTTCGATAGCAATAAAAGCAAACAATGGTGAAATATCTAAGCCGCCAATTGGCGGAATGAGTTTGCGAAAAGGCGTCATAATGGGTTCTACAAGTTGATTTATTAGCAGAACAATCGGGTGAAAACTACCTGGAGCAACCCAACTGACGATAATCGATACGAGTAGAGTAAAAAAGTAGATATTAGCGACATAGTAGATCGCCCCGACTATTCCCCAGACAAGTGCATTAACAGGATTGACTGGCGCGATGCCATTGATAAGACAGATAAGATAGATAGCGGCAAACTGGACAAGCAGTGCCAGCACGATTGAGGCGATATCGATACCAGATATACTGGGAATAACTCGACGGAGCGGTTTTAGCGGCGGGTCGGTCACTTTGACCACTGCTTGTGATATGGGGTTATAAAAATCGGCGCGCGAGATTTGCAAAAGTAATCGAAGTAACACCATCAGTAGATAGAGCTCTAATAGAGTTTGGATAATAAACGTTCCGGCTTCGCTAAATGCACCCATTATTGGCTTCCTATATAAAAACGCATCAATCTTTATACATTGCTGTTCACTGTGTTTATTGACGTAAATAGCCAGCAACAAGAAATACTAAGATAGTACAATTTGTATAGTGTAAACTATTGAGAGTGATCAACAAGTTGCTAGCAGTTATGTTCATCGGCAAGCTCTTGCGCCCTCATTTTTGCAGCGGTCAATGCTTGTTTTACTAGTTCGAGGAGCTTACCTTGTTCAAATACATCCAATGCTTTTTCCGTAGTGCCAGCGGGCGAAGTCACTTTGCGTCGGAGTTCGGCAACATTAGTGTTGCTATCAACAGCCATTTTGGCGGCCCCCAGAGCGGTCTGTAAGGCGAGCTGGTTGGATATATGTTGATCTAGCCCTAGCGCAATTCCCGCCTTTTGAATGGCTTCAATAAACAGGAAAAAATAGGCTGGGCCACTACCAGATACGGCGGTTACCGCATTTAATTGTGCTTCGTCTTCAAGCCAGACACTGATACCAACTGCACCAGCAACATCATCGGTGAAACGTTTTTGTGTGTCGTTAACATATTGATTGGCAAAAAGCCCGGTTGCCCCTAAGCCTATAGTCGCTGGTATATTAGGCATGCACCTGACGATAGCTAAGTCGTCACCCAGCCACTGTTGCAAACTTGCCATTGTTATACCGGCAACAATTGAAATAATGAGTGTCTGTTTAGCGATTGGGCTTTGTGTTAGGTCGATAACAACTGATTTCAACTGCTGTGGCTTCACCGCTAGAATAATGACAGTGGCATCAGCAACGGCCTGAAGATTATTGGTCGTGGTGTTAACACGGGTGACAGCTGCTATTTTATTGAGTTGTTCCTGGTCTGGGTCACTTGCCCAAATGGCTTTTGGGTCGAAGCCTTGCGTCACTAACCCGCTAATTAATGCGCTGGCCATGTTTCCAGCGCCAATAAATGCTAATTTCGATTTGCTCACGATACGTCCTTCTTCGAAAAGACTTAGCCTATTTCGATTAATATTTAGTTATCCGAAGCATCATTTTTTTGAGCGCTTTATATGATTCGTGAGTAGAAATCATCTAGCTGATGTACCTAAAATGAGCTTCGTAGTACTATTTTGTAGTACTAGTGGGTGACTTATATTTATATACCTTTCATCTCACCTTCTGCTCTAATGATCGGGGAGCCAAAGATAACTGAGGAATAGCAAATGTATCTCACTATGATCGGGGGCCAAATATATCCGTTCCAATTCTTACCATGGTAGATCCTGCCGCAATGGCGGCTTCTAGGTCGTTGGACATACCCATCGATAGTGTATTCAGTGCGATCTTGGGTTTTTTAGTCAGGGCTAATTCTCTCAGGGAGCTTGCCACTTGTGCAAATACTTTTCGTTGTTGAGTTAGATTTGCGCATTTTTTGGGTATCGCCATCAATCCACGCAGTTGTAATTGCGGTAACTCGGCCACCGCATCAAAAATGCTAGGAAGTTCCGCAACTGAAAAACCAGATTTTGATGATTCGTTGCTGATGTTAACTTGAAGACAGATCTTTAGCGGTGGTAAATTGTTTGGTCTCTGTTCAGATAGGCGTGCGGCGACTTTGTACCTATCAATACTATGCACCCAATCAAAGTTTTCCGCGACGTGGCGTGTTTTTTTGCTCTGTATTGGACCGATAAAATGCCATGTTATGGCCAAATCTTGTAAAACACGCATTTTATCTAATGCTTCTTGTAAGTAGTTTTCGGCAAAATTGTTTAATCCGCAGTCGTAAGCAGATCTTATTTCATCTGCTGATTTGGTTTTGCTAACGGCAATCAATTGCACGCTGCCGGGCTCTCGATGATAATCGAGCTCGGCTTTTCGTATCCGTGCCTGGACTTTGGCTATGTTGTCTGAGATCTTGTACATATACTAATAGTAAGACTATGTTTTTTAATAAGACTCTGTTTGTTTGATATCGTTTTTTGTTTAGATATTGTTTAGGTCAAAGGGCTGCGACAGAGAAGGGACTAGCTTGCTATATCTTGCTCTTAGTGTGGCCATTTATTTAACTGGAATCGACTACCGATGGATATTACCGAACTCTTAGCATTTAGTGCCAAACAAGGCGCGTCTGATCTACATTTGTCCGCTGGTTTACCGCCGATGATCCGGGTCGATGGAGATGTACGCCGCATCAACCTACCGGCTATGGACCATAAACAGGTTCATAGTTTGATTTATGAGATAATGAATGACAAGCAGCGAAAAGACTATGAAGAGTTTTTAGAGACTGACTTTTCCTTTGAGGTTCCCGGTATCGCGCGCTTTCGCGTCAATGCCTTTAATCACAACCGTGGCGCCGGTGGCGTGTTCCGAACCATCCCATCTAAGGTATTGACCATGGAAGAGTTGGGCATGGGCCAGGTGTTTAGAGATATATCTTTAGTGCCAAGGGGACTAGTACTAGTTACTGGACCTACGGGGTCGGGTAAAAGTACGACCTTAGCGGCGATGATGGATTTCATCAATGATAATAAATATGAACATATATTAACGATTGAAGATCCAATCGAATTTGTCCATGAAAGTAAAAAATGCCTGGTTAACCAGCGAGAGGTGCATCGTGACACCCACGGCTTTAGTGAGGCACTACGCTCGGCATTAAGGGAAGATCCGGACATTATTCTGGTTGGGGAATTGCGCGATTTAGAAACGATTCGTTTGGCGCTAACAGCAGCTGAGACCGGTCACTTGGTTTTTGGCACTTTGCATACTACGTCTGCGGCTAAAACCATTGACCGTGTTGTTGATGTTTTTCCGGCGGAAGAAAAAGCAATGGTACGTTCAATGCTCTCTGAATCGTTGCAAGCGGTGGTATCTCAGACATTATTGAAAAAAAATGGTGGAGGCCGTGTTGCCGCTCATGAAATAATGCGCGGCAGCCCAGCCATCCGCAATTTGATCCGCGAGGACAAGGTTGCTCAGATGTATTCTGCTATTCAAACTGGGGGAACAATTGGTATGCAGACGATGGATCAGTGTTTACAAAATTTGTTACAAAAGGGCATTATTTCGCGTGAAGCAGCGCGTGAGAAAGCCAAGATACCAGAAAACTTTTAGTGGCTAGCGCGACTAGCATCTACGAATAGAATAAGAATATTGGCAAGGAACTGCTGATCTAAGTTGGAGATAATGGGTGGATTTTGAGCGTTTGCTAACAATAATGGTTGAAAAGGGTGCGTCTGACCTTTTTATCACGGCAGGGGTGCCGCCTAGCATCAAAGTCCATGGTCGCATTGTACCGGTAACGAATACACCTTTAACGCCGGAGAAAACCCGTGAAACCGTGATGGGGGTCATGACTGAGCAACAACGCAGTGAGTTTGTTGAAGGCCATGAATGTAATTTTGCCATTAGTGCGCGAGGTATCGGCCGGTTTCGGGTTAGCGCTTTTTATCAGCGTAATCTGACGGGTATGGTGTTACGTCGCATTGAAACAAATATTCCGCGTATTGAAGATTTGGGTTTGCCTAATATCATCAAAGATTTGGCGATGACTAAGCGCGGTTTGATTATCTTCGTGGGTGCGACTGGTGCGGGTAAATCTACTTCTTTGGCAGCAATGATAGGCCACCGCAATCGTAACAGTACAGGCCATATTGTTTGCGTTGAAGATCCTATTGAATATATTCATCAACATCAGGGTTGTATTGTTACGCAGCGCGAGGTTGGTATTGACACCGAGTCTTTTGAGATCGCGTTGAAAAATATGTTACGGCAGGCACCGGACGTTATTATGATTGGTGAAGTACGCACGCGGGAAACTATGGAACAGGCGATTACTTTCGCTGAGACCGGTCATTTATGCCTTGCCACGCTGCATGCCAATAACGCCAATCAGGCGTTAGATCGCATACTGCATTTCTTCCCTCCGGAGCGACACGGCCAACTCTGGATGGATATGTCGCTAAACTTAAAA
>JANQMK010000466.1 GCA_028280085.1 Pseudomonadales bacterium | reverse complement strand
GAGGCGGTGAAGAGCAATTTACGCGACGCATTAGAACACACCCAATTTTCGATTCAAACGGCGTTGCGGCATTTAGATGTCCAGCGTAACAATCCGTTTGGCTCTATTTTTCAGGTAGCGTTTAACTTTTTACCTTATTCTGAGTTAGCTGATAAAAAATCAGCAGTTGTTGAAGGGGTTGAAATTGAGGCACTAGAAGTAGGAAAAGAGGTTTCCTATTACAATATTGCTATGCTTGTGAGCGAAACACCAAGTGGCCTAAAAGGGGAAATTCAATATAAGACAGATCTTTATAAAGAAGAAACGATTATCCAGCTGCTTGAGGATTTCAAGTTTATTCTCGATGCGATGCATCGCGATGTAGGCTCTCATATTGATGGCTTGTCGTTGATACCAGAGCACGAACTCTACGAAGTGCTTGGGCTGCAAGCCGACAAGTATCAAACGATATTACCGCCGACGACAGTAGAGAGGGATATGTACTTGGTATCATTAATGAACCCAGAATCACATGTCCCTAATATTGGTATCAATGTCGATTTCAATCTGGTTTTGGATACGGAACTCTTTCAGCAGGCGTTGCAGCTGGCTTTTGATCAATACAGCATATTGCGTTCAGAGTTTATATCCAGTGATCTTAATCGCGGTGAGTTGTTTTACCGTGCAGTAAGAAAATCAAAGACAGCCGAAATTGATTTCGTTGATATAACGGATAGTAAAACAGTCGAGTTTGATATTGCCCGCTTACAAGAAGAAATTATCTATGCGCCATATAATCCCAATAGTGGACCGTTAATTCGTAACTATTTAATAAGAATAGCCGAAGATCACTATGTTTGGCAGATTGCCGCTTATCACGGTATCTTCGACGGTATGGCATTTAATTTATTCATAAGAAATGTTGTCGATACCTACCATAATCTTATTGACCATGTTAAACCTGTGTTACTCGAAGACACTTTTCCTAAGTATTTGGCTTACAACCAAAAGCAGTTTGATACCAACGACGTTATCTCTTTTTGGCAAGATCAATTGGGCGATGCTCAAATGCTCTCCTATCCATTTAGTAGCAGTCATGAACGCACAGACGTTAAGGCTGCGGAGCATATCACCAAGCGCCAGTTGCTCGACAAGACTCATTGGGCGGAAATAAAACATTATTGTCGAAAAAACAAAATTACACCGTCATTATACTTTAAATCACTGTATGGTATTTTGCTTAACGCCTACTGTCGTCCCGATGGCAGCTTTATTATTCTCGAGCCAATGCAGAATAGGCCCCGAGGTCACCAAGACGCCATTGGTAGTTACGCGGTGCAGACACCATTTTTGTATGATCAGCAGTTTCTTGCGGCCGATTCAACATTAAATGATTTATTTGGCTATACGCGTGACTATTATCGCCAAACAAAAAATTATCTCAATGTATCGATGTTTCAGTTGAAGCAGCTGTTACCTAAGAGCGTTAATACCTTTTCTTACAATTACATTGATAGAACTCGATTTAGTTTTACTAATGAACACGTCAATGTGACTGGGTTTTCGCTGCGCTTAGATAACGACGTACAGTTTTTACCTTATGTTGAGGGTGAGCATTTGCAGCTGATGCTGTCTTATACTGATGGTGCGTTCATGGATAGCGAATTCCTACAACGCATGGTGCATTTGAGTGAGCAGGTCATTGCTGGGGCCGACCATATTGGTGAGCTGACGTTGTTATTACCGTCGGAACAGCTGCCGTTGTACACGGCACATATGGAAACAGCTTCTGCCAAAGCCACACCGAAAGAGGGAGCTTTACCCGCGGCGATTGCCGATAAAGAAAAACGATATGATGGATTGCAACGAGCATGTATACATACACTATTTGAGGCAAAAGCTGCGGCTGCGCCTGATAGTATTGCACTGACTTTTAATTCCAGACATGTAACCTATGCTGAGCTGAATCAACGCTCAAATCAGCTTGCTCATTACTTGCGGGCTCAAGGTGTTATGCCTGACACACTGGTTGGCCTTTGTGTAGAACCTTCGATAGAGATGATTGTTGGTCTCTTGGGTATTCTGAAAGCGGGTGGTGCTTATCTGCCGTTAGACCCAAATTATCCCGTAGACCGTCTAAATTATATGCTGGGTGATACTCAGGTGCCCTTATTGCTTGCACAACGAGGGGTCATCGATAAGTTTAGACGACCCGATACCAGTGATAGTGATAACAGTGACGTTGATGGTAATAGCGAGAGCAGTGAGCAACAAGTTGAGCTAGCAGTGGACTGTCGTATTTTACCTCTCGATGACAATGAGTTTTCGCAAGAGTTGTCGTCTTATGGCACTGATAATGTGGTGAGTGGTGTGACACCAGACAATATGGCTTATATTATTTATACTTCCGGTTCTACGGGCAAGCCAAAAGGCGTCATGGTCAACCACGCCAATGTCAGCACCTTATTCGACAATACTGCCAGCTTGTTTAGATTTGATGAGAGGGATGTGTGGGCTTTATGCCACTCGTTCGCCTTTGATTTCGCGGTGTGGGAAGTGTGGGGAGCACTAGTGTACGGTGGTAGGTTAGTCATTTTACCACGAGAGGTAGTCCGTTCTTCGTCGGATGTATTCCAGCACCTGCTACATGAAAAAGTCACCGTGCTAAACCAGACACCATCGGCATTTTACATGTTGATGAATGAAGCCGTCGGGCAAACGGATGACTTGACGTCGCTACGATATATTATTTTTGGTGGCGAGGCACTGGATATGATGAAAGTTAAGCCGTGGTACGACCGTTATCAAGCATCGGCGCCTCAACTCATCAATATGTTCGGTACCACTGAAACAACCGTTCATGCCACTTATTATCCTTTGACAGCCGCTGATTGCCAATCTCCTAACAAGGTCATTGGTAAACTGTTAGCAAATGGCTATGTGTTGGACGACGGCGAAAGAATCATGCCTGTTGGTTTACCAGGCGAGCTACATCTTGGAGGCTCGGGCTTGGCGCGTGGTTATCTTAATTTACCAGAATTGACCAGTGAAAGATTTATTGCCAACCCATTTAGTCAACGCGATGGTGACAGGTTGTATCGCACCGGCGACCTTGTCCGCTATTTGCCAGATGGTAATCTAGAGTATTTAGGCAGAATAGATGATCAGGTTAAAATACGTGGCTTCCGTATTGAATGTGGCGAAATCGCTTCTAATCTTATGCAGTACCCAGCAATTAAAGACTGTGCTGTGGTGATTAGAGAAGATATACGAGATCAAAAGAACTTGGTTGCTTACGTTGTCTTAGATGATCAGGCGATGCTAGAAGATCATCAACCAGCGACGGAGCGCGCGGTGACGCTGGAGCCGGGTTTTATTGACAAGTGTCGCCAATTCTTGGGTCAGCGGTTACCAGATTATATGATTCCAGCAGCGTTTGTTGGCATTAAACAACTACCATTAACGGCCAATGGTAAGCTGGACAAGAAAGCACTGCCTGTGCCTGATATGCGTAGTCAGGTCAGGGCCGCGATGGTAGCACCACGCAATGCTTTGGAAGCTGGGCTAGCACAGATTTGGCAAGAAGTACTGGGGCTAGACCAGGTTGGCATACACGACAATTTCTTTGAATTAGGCGGCCACTCATTGCTGGCAATTAATGTGGTTAATCGTATCCAACAAAAATATAACAGTACCTTCCCAATTACGGCCATGCTTGAAGGCGACACGATTGCTAAGCTGGCACAACTATTAGTCTCAGGTAACAGCAGCGACGCGATGGCTAAGGCGTTGGTATGTTTGCAACCCAGCGGTGATCAAGAGCCATTCTTCTGCATCCATCCTGGTGGTGGTGACGTTGCTTCTTATCACAGCTTATCGCAACATCTTGGCAATGATCGACCATTTTATGGCTTACGTTGTCCCGGCCTAATGGGTGAATGCGAACCTATCCGTTCCATGGCTGAGCTAACAGCTATCTATCTCGAGGCGATTTTATCTGTACAGTCTACCGGGCCTTATCATCTAGGTGGCCACTCCCTCGGCGGTATCATCGCTTTGGAATTAGCTCAGCAGCTAACGGCTTTGGGGCATGAGGTCCGTTTGCTAGTGTTGATTGACAGTATTATCATGGACAAGCATATTGATTTTAGTGACAGCAAACGCGCCAATGCCATTATATTGCACGACTTAGCAGACTGGATGTGTGCCTTTATGGGTAGTGTGTCTCCTGTGTCCTACGATGTCTTGCACCAAATGGAGCTGGACGAACAACTAGAATATGTCGTTAACCAGTTAAAAGATATCACTACAGCTAATCAAGATATAGCACCGTTGATTAGCCAAGTCGGTATTGATCAGTTGAGAATATTGTTTAATGTCTGCAAGGCTAATATAGAATTAACACAAAACTATGAATTTAAACCATATACTGGCCGTACATTGTATGTTAGTGCTGAAGAAGATTTGACACCTGATGGTTTCAATGGTCAGCTAGACAATTGGTCAGATGTACTTGTCGGTGGTATTCAGTTGACTCGTGTAACAGGCAATCATTATACAATGTTAGAAAAACCTCATGTGGAAAAAATAGCCACGCTGTTAAAGCAACATTTAAATGATGCTATGGAGCCCGAAGCGCCTACGCCTAGTCTCGTTGAGGATTCGAACGGGTAAATGAAAGGTAATGGAAGGTGAACAAGCTTTACTGAGGCCGCGTATTGGTAGCAGAGAAGGACAGCATTGAACGTTATGTTAACTGTTATTTTCAATGCCCTTCATTACCATCGCAATAGGACCTTTTTGGTTATTGTCATTGTTGTCGTAATAAGTTGTTATGGCATTACCAAATTATGGATCACCATAGGAGTCAGTGCATTTTTCTCCGATAGTGATGCAACTGCACAGGCGTTTGAAACACTCGCCCGGCATTATGGCGATTCAAGTACAGTAGGCCTTATCATCGCGCCCGAGAGCGGAGATGTGTTTGATCGGGAAACACTGCAAGCCATTTCACAGTTTACTGAAGAAGCCCACCAAATACCCTATGGCCAACGTATTTATTCTCTCACCAATTATAAATTTATCTACGATCAAAACGATGAATTGCAAATAGAATCGCTGTTAAGCGATAGCGATAACCTCGAAGATGCGGCGTTGGTGCAGGTGCGAGACCGCTACTTAGTCGATACATTAGTAATCGATAAGCTGTTTTCCAGTAACGGTCATGTGACTTTAGCTTATGTACAGCTATCCATGCCTCAGAATAACCCTCTAGCCATCGATGAAGTTTATCACGCAATTACCGAGATGAAAGATCGCTATAGCCAGCGTTATCCTAGTATACGTTTTTTGCGCATCGGTAATGTTATTATTGAACGGGCGGTGGCAGAAAGTACCGCAAGAGATTTGCGATTGTCGATACCGTTATCAGCTATGTTGATGACAGTACTGGCTTTTCTTTTGTTACGCAGCGCCTATGCGGTAGGCTTAACATTGTTGGTGGTTTTCCTCTCGAGCTTGATAGCTTTTGGTTTAAAAGGTTATTTTAATGGCGAAATCAGCCCTTTAACCGCTATGGCTCCAATGGTGATTATGACTTTGGCAGTGGCGGACTGTGTGCACCTGTTGGTGTCATATTTAAAGCTATTGGGCGACGGCTGGAATCGGCAGACTGCGTTAGAAGAAAGCCTGCGGCTGAATAGTAAAGCCATTAGCTTAACGAGCCTAACATCAGTGATTGGTTTTCTTTGCTTTAACTTTAGCCCATCACCAGTGGTGCGGGATATGGGTAATGTTATCGCACTTGGTGTGCTGGCCGCATGGCTATTGGCGTTATTCTTCTTACCAGCCGTGGTTATGAGTTTACCTGAAAAGACAAGAAAAGCCTCCCCCTTATTGACCAGCGCTATGCCTAAGCTCGCTGTATGGGTGATAAACAATCATCGATTCATATTGCTCAGTTCGCTGCTGCTTGTTCCGTTAATGCTAATCGGCTTGCCTAAGAATAGCATCAATGAAGTTTTGATCGAGATGTTTGATGAGTCATTTGCGGTGCGGAGCAATGCTAATTTCTTTAATGCCGAGCTTAACGGCATACAACGCATTTATTTTGATTTGCCGGCGCGAGGGCAGGGCGGCATTAATGATGTCGATTATCTTACTACCTTGGACCAATTTGCTGCTTGGTTAAAGACGCAAACCATTGTCCGTGGGGTTGATGGATATCACGATCTTATTAAGCGTATGAATCGCATTTTGCATCAGGACAATCCAGCCTACTACCGAATTCCGGATGACCGTGATTTATCGGCCCAATATTTGTTGCTTTACGAAATGTCGGCCGATTCCTCTCATCTTGTCGACCATAAGCATTCACGCACACGTATGGTAGTTTATATTGACTTGACTAGTTCGAATGCATTACTTCAGTTGAACGACGATGCCAGCACTTGGCTTAAGCAAAATGCCCCTGATTATATGCAAACAAGCGGGGTTAGCAGGGATATACTGTTTGCCGTTACCGCCAAGAAAAATTCAGAATCTATGTACTTCGGCACATTGTTTGCTCTCTGTTTGATATCTTTTGTTATTACGTTTTCCATTGGTAATGTTAAACTAGGCGGGATTAGTTTGTTAACAAATCTAGTGCCTGTACTGGTAGCCTACAGCATCTGGGGGCTGATTCATGCGCGAATAGGGTTAAGTGTGGCGATGGTTGCAGCGTTCTGTATGGGCTTGGTGGTTGACGACACCATACATTTTATTACTAAATTCCAAGATGGTTTAAAGGCCCGCAAAGGCAATGTCGAAGCGGCACTGCACCTGGCATTCGCCCATTCCGGCAACGGTATTTTGGTGACTTCCATTTTGTTTGTTTGTGGTATTAGTATGATGCTAATGTCACATTATGTGCCAAACACCCATATGGGTATTTTAGTGGCGATCACCATTAGCTTGGCAGTGGTGTTTGATTTGTTAGTTTTACCCGCGCTATTGTATCGGTTTTATCGTCCCGCGCGATCGGATGTGGTTTTGTCTGACAAGCTTGATCAAGCTGAGCTAGGCCGACCGAAAGAACAACGACACATCAATCAAACTGGTCACATGAGTCAAACCAGCAAAGTAGTAGCAAATGGGATGAATAACGACGACTAGCGAGGGAGGCGACGATAACGCTTAAAAGCGGGGTGTTTTTATCTATGCAAAAACCAAAAACCGGCGCCATTGGCGCCGGTTGCGAAAGAGCCGAACAATTGTCTATCGGGCACGTATGGTGAAGAAGTCTACCAAGGAAAGCATGTGCTTGGCTTGGTCGTTCATCACTTCGCCGGTTGCAGTGGCCTGTTCAACTAATGCCGCATTTTGTTGTGTCATTTGGTCCATATGAGTCACTGCGTTGCTCACTTGGCCAATACCTTGGCTTTGCTCTTGTGAAGCATCTCGGATATCGTTAACGGCAGTTGTTACTTCTTCCACTGCTTTCACAATACGCATCAATGATTCACCAGTTTCGTTCACCAAGGAAGTACCTTCTTGCACTTTATCCGCACTGTCTTGAATGAGTCCTTTGATCTCTTTCGCCGCATCAGCTGAACGTTGAGCAAGATTTCTGACTTCTCCGGCAACTACCGCGAATCCGCGACCCTGTTCACCAGCTCGTGCTGCTTCCACAGCGGCGTTCAGTGCCAATAGGTTCGTTTGGAAAGCAATATCATCAATGACACCGATAATATCGCCGATTTCGTCACTGGACTTCTTAATGGCTTCAACCGCAGATACCGCATTAGCCACGACATCACCGCCACGCTGGGCCAATTCCTTGGTTTCAAGTGCCAAGCTTGCTGAATCTCTGGCATTGTCGGCCGTTTGTTTCACGGTAGATGTCATTTCTTCCATGCTGGCGGCTGTTTCTTCGAGTGAAGAAGCTTGCTCTTCTGTACGATGGCTGAGATCAGCGTGGCCCTGCGCGATTTCAGCGGCGCCTGAAGCGACTGAATTAGCGGCTTCTTGTACGCTGATAATGGTGCTTTCAAGCTGCTCAGCGGTTTCGTTAATGGAATGTTTCAATATGCCTAATTGACCAGCATAGTCGCCTTCTACACGCATTGTCAGATCACCCTCTCTTTGCGCAGAGGCAACAGAGGTAATATCGGTCATTGCATCATCAAGATTGGTCAGCGACTGATTGACGTTGGTACGTAGTTCTTGCAAGTCACCTTTTAGCACGGTCTCAATGCGCTTGGTGAAATCACCATCTTTTAGCGCTGCCATTACCTGACTGATATCGTGGACTGCGCTAGAAATACTATTGCTCGATTTGTTGATAGCAACTTTCAATACATTGAGCTGACCGGCATAGTTGCCTTTAACAGTTTTTGATAGATCGCCGCCTTCCTGCGCGGTAGCGAATGCGACAATATCATTCATGGCAGTTTCTAAACTAGTTAATGAACTGTTAATGTTATTCTGCAATGCTGTTAAGTCGCCCTTCATTTCTGACTCTACCCGCTGGGTGAAGTCACCTTCACTAACCGCAGACATCACTCCAGATATCTCGGCTATGGCGTTACTAACGCCTTCGACAGAATCGTTGATGCCTTCCTTGAGCACAGCTAACTGGCCGTAATAGGTGCCGTTGACACGCTGTGAGAAATCGCCATTTTGCTGTGCTTGAGCGACGTTGACTATGTTAGTCATAGCACCATCTAGGGCATCAAGTGATTTGTTGATACTAGTTTTTAATGTCGCTAACTCGCCTTTTAGATCGGAATGAATCCGCTGCGAGAAGTCACCTTGGCCGAGAGCCTCTAATACGCTGCTGATTTCGGCCAGCGCGGCATCGGTGGTTGCCATGGCTGTATCTACTTGGTTTCTTAGCTCACCCTCGACTTTTTTGTCCATCCGTACTTTAAAGTCGCCGTTTTCAAGGGCGGTCATGACTTCGCCTAGGGCATCCATGGTATTTTTAACACTTACTGCCGAGCCGTTCACGCCTTCCTTTAATTTCGCCAGATCGCCACTGAAATTTTCGGTAACCGCTTGCGAGAAATCGCCACGTGCTACCGCTGACACCACATTGTTGACGCTGTCGATAGCGCGTTGCTGGGCTGACATTAACTGGTTAAAGGTTTCACTCGCTTGACCGATTTCATCCTGCGAGTCGACAGTAACCCGATGAGAGAAGTCACCGGTGTGTTCTACTTCTCGCATTACGTCAGCCATATGCATGACCGGCGTAACAATAATACCAGTAACCTTGAGGGCTACCATGGTGATGATACCAATAATGATCAGAGTTGACACCAAGATCATGATCTCAATTTGGGTCACGACTTCAAATGCTTCACTTTCCGCAATGTCTGCCATTAAGGCCCATCTCACGCCGCCGAATTCGAGTGAGGTGTAAGAAGACAAGACAGAGTGTCCTTTGTAATCCTGGGTAACTTCGCTGTGCTCCTCACCACGCAATGCTGCTTCAACCGCGGGAGTTTTAATTTGTGATTTCTCTGGATGCTTAAATGACGCTTCAACTGAATAGTTTTCAGGGTCTAGATAGGAGTCTGATCGCATAAGGTGATCTGGGCCTACCAGGTAAGTTTCACCAGTCTCGCCCATGCCTTCACGTATGGCCATGATGGCATTAACTGGATCCAATGGTAGCTCTAGTGCAAGAAATAACTCAACTTCGCCATCAATTATTAGTGGCTCAGCGACAAACGCTGCTGGATGTCCGTCTGCTGGCTCATAGGGCGCGTAATCGGCGAAGCCAAATTTCTTAGTTTCGCTGACTCTGCGAATTAATTCACCAAGATGGGAGTCCTTATATTTACCCGTCATTAAGTTCGTTTTGTAGTCTGGCGAATGGTGGGCGGTATAAAATGCATAGCCATGACTGTCCAGAATAAACAAATCCTTGTAACCATACAGTTTAATATAGTCTTCGTAGTAGTCATGTGTGCTGCCAGAGATGTGCGGTACATAGGCTTCTCTGATATCGATCTCTGCTAGCAGCGCCCAGGTAACGCCAAGTATATTAACTGGTGAGTAAGCTGATAACGCTAAGTGCCCATTGAATTCAACTGTAGTGGTACCCACTTTACCTGCTAGCGCTTCCTCTGTTGCTTTCGTTTCAATTTTTCCGCTTTCCGGATGCTTGAATGATTGGATAACATTACGGTTTTCTGAATCGGTGTACGAATCAGAGCGCATTAGATGATCGGGAC
>JANQMK010000305.1 GCA_028280085.1 Pseudomonadales bacterium | reverse complement strand
TTAACGGGTGTAACTTGGATAGATAATGCGGTTTAGCTTGATATTGAAATCAACTAATGTGATACAAATATATTTCTGATAACACCAAAATAAATATGGCGCGAAATAGTGTATTTCGGCATTTATTTCATCTTATCTGTTTTCTGTGTCCCAGCTTTATTAATATTTCAAACATTAGTAATGAATTATAGCGGTAGAATATACATCCTTAAACATTATTGACCAAATCACTCCTAGTAGGAGTATTTCTATTGCCGCTAAATTGTATTTGAAATGAACTAGCTGAAAAATGCAGAAATCTTTATTCCAATGCTTTTCAGTCGTTGGTGGCAGCTTACTTGTTTTAATAGGTATACCACAACCACCCTTAATTTGCACTTTAACGCTTTTCAACAGGTACAAAATCTCGTTGTACTGGGCCAGTATAGAGTTGACGTGGACGCCCTATTTTGTGGGAGTGGCTAATCATTTCATGCCAATGAGCTATCCAGCCCGGGGTGCGGCCTAGTGCGAAGATCACTGTGAACATACTTGTTGGAATACCGATTGCTTTTAGAATTATACCCGAATAGAAGTCGACATTAGGATAGAGTTTTTTCTCGATAAAGTACTCATCTTCCAGTGCAATTTGCTCAAGGCGTTGAGCAATAGCGAGTAGTGGATCGTCTACGCCCAGTTCTTTTAGTACTGCATCTGCAGTTTTTTTCATGACCTTGGCGCGAGGGTCAAAGTTTTTGTAAACGCGGTGGCCAAAGCCCATTAAGCGGAATGGATCATTTTTATCTTTTGCTCTGGCAACGAACTCGTCAATACGAGAGACGTCGCCGATTTCGTTTAGCATGTTTAACACGGCTTCGTTTGCCCCACCGTGAGATGGTCCCCATAAAGCAGCGATACCGGCAGAAATGCAGGCAAATGGATTAGCGCCGGTTGAACCGGCTAAGCGTACAGTCGATGTCGAAGCGTTTTGTTCGTGGTCGGCATGTAACAGAAAAATTTTATCCATTGCTTTGGCGAGCACTGGATTGACCTCATAGGGCTCACAAGGGTTGCTGAACATCATGTAAAGAAAGTTTTCAGTATAATCTAAGTCGTTACGAGGGTAGACAAAGGGTTCGCCAATAGAGTATTTGTAAGCCATGGCAGCGAGTGTTGGCATTTTGGCAATTAAACGTATGGCTGAGATTGACCGGTGTTTTTCGTTGGTGATGTCTAATGAATCATGGTAAAAGGCGGATAGTGCGCCCACCACGCCACACAAAATGGCCATGGGGTGGGCATCTCGGCGAAAGCCTTTGAAAAATGATGTCATTTGGTCATGAATCATGGTGTGATAGGTGATGACCTTCAGAAAGCTCTCTTTTTCGTCTTTAGTCGGGAGCTCGCCGTACCATAGTAACCAGCAAGTTTCTAGAAAATCCGATTGTTCAGCCAGCTGATCGATGGGATATCCTGCGTGCAGTAGGATACCGTTACCGCCATCGATATAGGTGATTTTTGACTCACAAGCGGCGGTGGAAACAAAACCTGGGTCATAAGTGAACATACCTTGTGATGTCAATGCACCCACATCGACAACATCTGGACCAATTGTGCCTGAATAAATAGGAAGATCGATGGCGTTCTCGCCTTCAATGGCAAGAGTTGCTTTTTTATCAGACATGTAAAACTCCTAACTGTTAATTGATTCGTTTAAATGACTAAAACGGCGTACTTATGTTACAGACGGGTGCTGGTAGGTGACGTTACTATGGTGTGGTTACTATAGAGTTTTGTTAATTATTGTCAATGGTTTGTATGCTTAATAGCCTGCAAAAATGTCTCGCGTCATTGTGACGTCAGCTCACGTGGTATCGGCTCACCAAAGGCATTAAAAAACAAAATTAAGTGTTGGTGTGAAATTTCGTACATTGTCTGAACCGCTGAGGCAACTGCCTAAGGATATCATAATGCAAGCCAGTAAATTTTGGGACAACATTGCAGAGCGCTATGCTAAACGGCCTGTTGCGGACGAAGAGTCTTATCAGAAAAAATTGACAGTGACACAAGGGTATTTGCAACCCGATATGGACGTACTGGAATTGGGCTGTGGTACCGGCTCGACCGCTATTATTCATGCACCTTTTGTCAAACATATCCTTGCGATTGATATTTCGGCTAAGATGATTGCTATTGCCCAAAACAAAGTAGATGCACAAAGCATTAACAATATTACTTTTAAGTGCACGAGTATCGATGAACTCAGTATGTCGGATAACACATTGGATGTCGTGTTAGGGCTGAGTATTTTGCACTTGTTAGAAAACAGGGAAGTGACTATCGCCAAGGTACATAATATGCTGAAACCGAACGGCATATTTGTCACTAGTACAGCATGCCTGGGCGATAGTATGAAGTTTTTTAAAATAATAGGTCCAATCGGAAAATTCTTCGGTTTGATGCCATTGGTGAAGGTGTTTACCGTTAAAGAGTTGGTAGATAGCCTAACAGATGCTGGATTTAGCATTGACTATCAGTGGCAACCGAAGAAAAGTGAAGCCGTATTTATTGTGGCAAAGAAGGTAGCGTAGCAAGAAAGCTTGCGTTTAGTTGATTAAGTTACGCTATGCTAGGAAGCTTTGTTGTGCTCGGCTTGTTCACTAACATCGTCAACGTATAACATATGATTGAGCTCATCAAACCACTCAGACGAATATTCACAGTCTTTGTAGTTCTCAAAGTAGGGGCCGCCAGCTGTATAGTGAATTAGCGCAGGGCACTTGTCTTGGGCAGTATAGTCAGCGAGATGGTTCCAGCGTTGTGGCAGTGCGCCAATGAGATCGTCGTCTGCCAGCCATTTAAATTGATGTAGCTCAAGTCCGCTAGCGGTATTGACATAGTCTTGAGTCAGTGCAGTACAGAGACGGTTGTTAAATAAGATTACACTCGACCAGTTTTTCTTTTCATACCGTGTTTGTGTTGCGCCGTTAAACTTAATAGTTTCCTTGGGACAATGCTCATGCTTAACTACCTGAATGGCGAAGCGCTCATCGCGCAAGGACCACAGTGTGGCGATGTCGTCCATCACAATCATGTCGCCATCGATAAATAGCGACCAACCTTCGTATTCTGAGAGTAAAGGCACGAGGAAACGACTGAAAGCAAAATCGGTAGACTGCAGGGGGTTAGGCTCGCGATTAAATATATAGCCCAGCTGGCTTAACATAATGGGGGTAACGCTGACGGGCTCACTAGCTCGAGCATGAATACTGTGAGCACACACACTGAACGCAACGGGTTCACTACGATCATAGCCAATAAATACTCTAATCATCTCTTAACCCCATCCCATTATGGTTGCGCACCGCCACCATAACGGGAAATTATGACTGAACGATGACAGTCTTTGTGACGTTTTTTATGACACTTTTTTGTGACACTCTAGCAATAAAACTGTAACAACAACGCGGTAGGTTTACGAGCCACTGAGCGATTATTCGCATCCAAGTGATGAGCATAAGTTTGTTGCCCTATTTTTCGCGATGCCTTTACAGTATGGAATAGACAGTAGCATGGAATAGGCAATGCAGCTTTTAGTCTAAAGAACTCAGCCCAACGACAAACCAAGTTAAGCGGTATTTTATGTTAGTACAACAATTACTTAAGCAAGCGCAACAACACCATAGTAGCGGCGATCTGGCAAGGGCTGCCGAACTCTATGAACAGGTGCTAGAGGTGAGACCATTTGATGCGGCGATTCAGCATAGCCTGGGGGTGTTAGCTTATCAGGTCCAGAATTATCAGCTAGCTGATGAATTAATCAGTAAAGCAATTAATGCCCGCAGCAAGGCCGATAGTGTCTACTTATTGCATCTTGGGTTAGTACGTTTGGCAAAAAAGGACTACCAATCTGCTGAAGAACTACTTACTGAAGCGAGCCAATTGGAACCGCAGAACCCCGATATAGCGGCGGCGTTGGGCAACTGCTTCCTTGCCATGCAAAATTTAGCAGAGGCGGAAAAGTACTGTCGTGCTGCAGTGGCATTGTCGAGTATGGCCACCACTGTAGAGAAGAGTGTCATTACGGCGATGAACAATCTTGGCTTTATTTTACTAAAGCGCGGTCAACTCGTGGAAGCCAAACAGATACTGAAAAAGGCCGTTGAAACAGCCCCGGATTTTAATACCTATCTTAATCTCGGCACTTGCTATGCCAAGGAGGGTGACAACAGTCATGCAGTCGAGTGTTTTAAAGCTGCGGAACAACTGGTGACAGAGAGCATAGAATTGTTGGCTCAGCTAGCGATTAGAACACGGGACTTGGGTTTAGATCTGTTTGCGGCGCGACTGTTTTCTCAGTTGGGTATTCTATTTCATCAAGCTAGTCGATTGTCGGAAGCCGAACAGGCCTTCAAGATGTCTTGTACCCTTGATGGCACTCAACCAAAATATTTTGTCAATATGGCAACTTTTTTTGCTGATGTAGATAAATTTGAAGAAGCCCAACAAACCTTTTCCCATGCGTTGGATACCTTTAAGTTCGAGAATGAAGCAGCGCTAGATCTGATATACAACTACTGTCTCTTCCTGTCACGAGTAGGTGCTCTGAACAAAGCTGAGTCCTATTTACAAGAAGCAATGGTGCAATGGCCTAACGCCCCCACGATTCTCACCGGTTTGGCCCATATTAATGGTTTGCAAAATCGCAATGAAGAGGCCATTGATTACTATAATCGAGCCATTGACAATGGGGTGGGGGACTTTGATCTCAGCCCTCTATTCTATGATCGCGCGTTGATAAAATTACGTGTGGGCGACTTTGCGAGTGCTTGGCAAGATTATCGCCATCGCATTTATGACGAGATTGGTATGCGCTATCTGCCCGATCCAGCTAACCCAGCTGAGGCGCTACCATTACCAGAGAGGCTAGATAAAGATAGCTTGAGTGGCAAACACTTCTGCTTGCTCAAAGAGCAAGGTTTAGGTGATCAGCTCTTTTTCCTACGTTTTGCCCAATGGTTTAAGCAGTATGGAGTGAAATTGACGGTGTGTGTTGACGCTAAACTTAGCGAGATACTAGCGCGCACTAAATTATTTGATTTAGTTGTCGATAGTGATATGTTCAACTACCAAGACATATCGAACGATGTTGATAACTTCTATTATATGGGGGATATGCCATTGCTGACGGGGCATGGTTCCGAGAATGATACTGGCAATCAGTCCCCTCCACCCTTAGCGTTGCGAGCTGATACATTTCATCTAGCCAATATACAGAAGCGACTCGATGCTTGTGGCGAGGGCCCGCTATTGGGTATAACCTGGCGAGCGGGAACTCAACGGCGTGCTGGTGGACCGTTGACCTTATCAAAAGAGTTCGCGGTTACTGATTTAATTAATCTTATCAACGGTTGGTCTGGCCAAGTCATTGTGCTGCAACGACAGGTAGAACCTGGTGAATTAGATGAGTTGCGTGATCGTTTAGACAGTCCGTCGAAGTTGCATGATTTCTCCGATGTCAATGACAACCTTGAAGAGATGCTCGCTTTGCTTGAAAAAATCGACACCTATGTTGGGGTTAGTAATACTAACATGCATTTATTTGCGGGTTTGCAAGAGTTAGAACCATCCAAGCGTGCCTGTGTTATGGTCCCTTCACCGGCTGAATGGCGTTGGATGACAGAGAAGAAAAGCGTATGGTTCCACCGGGCAAATCTTTATCGCCAGTCGCCAGATGGGGATTGGTACTCTGCCATTACGGCTCTTGAGCGAGATCTTTTGGTTGCGTCATAGAGCAACATTTCGAACGATATGTGTTCGGATGCTTGTAGATAAACTGCCCACATACCTGGCTTAGTTCCTTGTATATAGTTAACTTGCTTGTATAAAGGTAAGCGCATTAATAGGGGCCAGATATTTCATTTAATAATATGTTGATTTTAAGTCGCTCCACAGTTGTTTTACCTAAGCGTCGTGGGCAATTAGCTATGCTGACTTAAACGTGTTATCTTGATCGCGTAACTAACCATATCACAATAATGACAATTAATAGGTTTAGTTCGTTCACGAGATAATTATGCTAACCGAATCGCGCCCCACTAGTTGGCTGGTGGTCACTTGCGTTGTCGTCTTGGCGCTACTTGGCTGTACTAAGCGAAATGCTGATAGTGATGGCTTATATACGGCTGTTACCGATGATGGAGTGGTCATCAAGCTTAAACGCTACCGCCCGACGCCCGATGCCGATTTTATCGACGGTCAACCTATCGTGCTGTTTCCTGGGTTTATCGAAAATTACGATATTTACACCAGTCATACGCCACCGGAAAGAAAGATTGTTTACCGTAAAATGACTTTACCGCAGCCGTTAGCGCCTTGGGCGGAAATGGATAGCTATATAGAAAAAGATCCTATGCGTTACTATAGCATGGCGTACTATTTATGGAGTCAGGGCTATGATGTCTGGTTAGTCAATTACAGAGGTCAAGGTAGGGGAGCTGCCAAAAGTGAACGCGGTAGTCGTTTAAGCAATTTAGATGTGCTAGCTGCTTTTGATGTGCCGGCGGCCATTGATAAGGTAATCGCAATGACTGGTCGTGCCCCGGTGATAGGTGGTCGCAGTACCGGCGGGTTACTCTGTTATCTTTACTTGCAGGGCATTACGATTGATGTTGATACATTTTTATCGGATGGCTATGTGCCTCATGTGCAATCTGATGAAAATCTTATTGTTGAAAGAAACACTAAAACAGCAGGTTTTATCGGTTTTGATCCAGCTGGGGAATTGGATTTAATCACCAAGAGATTATTGGATACACCGCTGCTATGGACCTTCTTAGGCTCGCGGTACTTTATTGACTTAGACCGGATTATTGGTGAAGTTATTGGGCCATTACTACCAACTGCTGTTAATGTAGGTATTATCGAAGTTATGTTTGGTACTATTTCTTTGTTAAATGATGTGTTGTCTCCCATTCTGCCGGATGAGGTTAATTTATTTGCCGCGTTAGATATGTGGGAGGTTAAAA
>JANQMK010000443.1 GCA_028280085.1 Pseudomonadales bacterium | reverse complement strand
AAATTGTGTGCTTGAGCCAGAGAAAATTTTTGATTTGGTAGCCAGTTGTACGTGTATTTCTAGCCCGATAACCGTTTCCCATTCCATTATTACTATCCTCGAGTCAATTCAGCTTGTGGTCAGTTAACGCATTACGCGGCTATTTGTGTGGTTTTAAGGTGCCAGTCGGTCGCGAGCTG
The DNA here is from genome assembly GCA_028280085.1 of Pseudomonadales bacterium. Lineage (GTDB taxonomy): Bacteria > Pseudomonadota > Gammaproteobacteria > Pseudomonadales > JANQMK01 > JANQMK01. Next base: position 7,935 of record JANQMK010000443.1, on the reverse strand, counting down.
AAATTGGTGGGCGGCATTAAGTAATTGGCTTTCCTGAAAGTAGTTGCCAATCAACTGCATACCTATAGGCATATTATTAACGATACCAACTGGAATTGACATGCCAGGTAAACCCGCCAAGTTGGCTGATATGGTGTAAATGTCTTCGAGGTACATTTCAATCGGATCTTTGTTCTTGGCATTGATTGAAAAAGCCGGCGATGGTGCGGTAGGACCAAGAATAATATCGACGGATTTGAAAGCCTCGACAAAGTCTTGCTTTATCAAGCGCCGAATTTTCTGAGCTTTACTATAATAGGCATCATAGTAACCGGCTGATAACGCATAGGTGCCAACCAATATGCGGCGTTTGACTTCAATACCAAAGGCTTCCCCCCGTGAGCGAGTATACAAGTCTTCGAGATTTTTTGGTTCACTGCAACGATAGCCGTAACGCACACCGTCATAGCGAGATAAATTAGCGGAACATTCAGCCGGTGCGATAACATAGTAAGCGGGTACGGCAAGATCGGTGTGGGGTAGTCCAATAGGTTGCACTTTGGCACCCATAGTTTCGAACTCTTTAATTGCCAATTGCAGCGCTGATTCAATCTCAGGGTTTAAGGCTTTGCTGAAATATTCATTGGGTAAACCAATTTTCAGCCCCTGTAGGCTGTCGGTTAGTGTTGCCGTGTAGTCCGGTACAGGTTCATTAATACTGGTAGAATCCTTAGGGTCGTAACCCGCCATAACCCCTAACATGATTGCGGCGTCTTCGGCGCTGCGGGTAATAGGCCCACCTTGATCTAAGCTTGAAGCAAATGCGATCATGCCGAAGCGTGATACACGACCGTAAGTGGGTTTTAAACCAGTGACTCCGCACAGGGCGGCAGGTTGTCTAATGGAACCGCCGGTGTCGGTGGCTGTAGCACCGGGCGTCAGTAGTGCCGCAACGGCGGCGGCAGAACCACCCGAAGAGCCACCTGGCACACGAGTTGTGTCCCATGGATTTTTAACCGGACCGTAATAGCTGTTCTCATTTGATGACCCCATGGCGAATTCATCCATATTGGTTTTACCCAATAATACAGCGCCAGCTTGTTTAAACCGGGTCACCACCGAGGCGTCGTAAGGCGAAATAAAATTGTCTAGCATTTTTGAGCCGCAACTGGTGCGAATACCTTCAGTGCAGAATATATCTTTGTGTGCAATAGGCACACCGCAAAACAAGTGGTTATCGTTTCCTTGCATACGTAACTTGTCAGCAGCTTCTGCGGCCGCTAGCGCTTGTTCGCGAGTTACGGTGATAAAGCTATTATACTGGCTATCATATTGCTCAATACGATTGAGTAAGTGAATAGTCAGTTCTTTACTGGAAAAGTCTTTTGCGTTAAGCCCGCGAATAATGTCAGCGATGGAGTTGTGATGCATGGCGTTTGATTCTACGTCAACTGGTTTAGTGGATGATTATTAATAGCTTGTCGGATAAGTGGTCTTTGTTAGCTCTGCTATCGTGGGTATTTATGTATTCGTGTTTTAGCGGTTTCGCTGACTAATGGTTTTGATGCGACCTACTTTCTTGCTTTGGTTGATTAGCGATCAGCTCTACTCAATTACCTTGGGCACGAGATATAGACCGTTTTCTGTTGCTGGCGCGATCTGCTGAAATGTATCACGCAAGTTTTGTTCAGTGACAATGTCGCTGCGCAATGGTTGAGTGGCATCAGTTGGGTGAGCCATCGGTTCAATACCATCCGTATTAACCGCCTGTAATTTATCCACTAATGTGAGGATATTGGCAATGCTCTCGGTTACCTCGGGCAATTCACTGTCACTAATACTCAGGCGTGCTAGTACAGCAATTTTTTCAATATCAGAGCGGTTTATCGCCATTTGGTTTCCTCGAATAGATAAAAAATAAGAAGTACAACAAAACTAACGCGCGTTAACAAACTAAACAAGCGGTTGGTGTCAGTGTTTAGTATACCGCGCTATGGCTACCACCCAGTATTGTACAAGCTATTCAGCTCAAGTTGTAAAGTTACCATAGTTTGTGGCAAGGACAAAAATCAGATCAGGCGAAACTTATTGATTGCAGACTATTCTTTTTTTATGCATTTTGTTGTGTTGTTGAGCTTTCTAGTTGAAGCAGTTGGTCTTGCATAACAAGCTGATTTTATTGATATTATTATTAATAATAGGTAATGAAGGTGTTTCGTATCTAGCTATTGTTCAGTCGATTTATCAGAGGTCTACAGTAGGTCTCTTCACCTACCGTGGGTAGATGCGATACACTGCCGCCACTTTAATGACTGAACTAGGTGTTTATAAGCAGATGCTCAAGAAAATACGTGGGCTATTTTCAAACGATTTATCGATCGATCTCGGAACCGCCAATACGCTCATTTATGTGCGTGATCAAGGCATTGTATTAGATGAACCGTCAGTGGTTGCAATACGCCATCACAATGGACAGAAAAATGTTGAAGCAGTGGGCGTCGAGGCGAAGCGCATGTTGGGACGTACCCCGGGCAATATTACCGCTATACGTCCACTGAAAGACGGTGTTATTGCGGACTTTCAGGTCTGTGAAAGGATGCTGCAGCATTTTATTAGCAAGGTACATGAGCATAGCTTTATTCGGCCGAGCCCGCGGGTATTGATCTGCGTACCTTGCCAATCTACTCAAGTGGAACAGCGCGCGATTCGTGAGTCAGCACTGAGTGCGGGAGCGCGTGAGGTGCGGTTGATAGAAGAGCCGATGGCGGCGGCCATTGGTGCGGGCCTTCCGGTGGAGGAGGCTAGCGGCTCAATGGTGGTGGATATAGGAGGAGGGACCACTGAGGTAGCGATTATCTCGCTGAATGGTGTTGTTTACTCTGACTCTGTTCGAGTGGGTGGCGATCGCTTCGATGAGTCGATTATTTCCCATGTTAGACGCCGTTATGGCAGTCTTATCGGTGATGCTACGGCTGAGCGTATCAAGCAGGAAATTGGCTGTGCTTTCCCCTGTAGTGAGGTTAAAGAAATTGATGTGCGTGGCCGCAATCTCGCTGAAGGCGTACCGCGCAGTTTTACACTGAATAGCGATGAAGTGCTCGAAGCTTTGCAAGAGCCGTTATCTGGTATTGTTTCTGCTGTAAAAAGTGCTCTCGAACAATCACCGCCTGAGTTGGCGTCAGATATTGCAGAGAGTGGTATTGTGCTGACTGGCGGCGGTGCTTTATTGAAAGGAATTGACGAGTTACTAAAAGAGGAAACCGGTTTACCCGTGATTGTTGCTGAGGACCCGCTTACTTGTGTCGCCCGCGGCGGAGGCCGAGCATTAGAAATTATGGATAGATATAATGTCGATTTAATTTCAACCTAGCCTGCCTGAACCTGCCCATCTGATAGCATTGAATAAGATAAAAAAGTACCGCAGTAATTCGCTGGCAACTGTGATAAAAACCGATAAACTTATTACATGAGTGGTTGGTTTTTTGTACGGTGCTGCTTAACATTTCACAACTATCGTTATTTACCTTTTCAATACCCATGACACCTATTTGCTGGTAACTAGGGAGATTAACCGATCAAACTTATATTTGGTAAGGGACCTGCGATAGGCACAAAGCTGGTGTTGATGTGTGCTGTGGCGTTTGTGTTGATGTTTGTTGACTACCGGTATGACTTCTTTACTAACGTCAAGACAAAAATCAGTGTGCTAACAACCCCGTTTTACTGGCTTGCTGATATTCCAACTGAGTTGGCAGGCTGGGCTCGGGAATCTTTCGTGTCACGTGATAAATTACAAAAAGAAAATGCCCGTCTAAGATCAGAGGCATTGGTGCTACAATCCAAGGTACAAAAACTTGCCGCTGTTAATGCTGAAGTCAGTCGGTTGCGACAGCTATTGAATACGGCTGATCGCAATCTCAATGAATCTGTACTGGTCGCTGATTTGGTCAACGTGTCTTCGGACCCGGCGCGTCACGAAGTCGTTGTCAACAAAGGATTGGGAGACGGTGTCTATGTGGGGCAACCAGTTTTAGATAGCGAAGGTTTAATGGGACAGGTCGTTGAAGTGGGCCAATTTAATAGTCGGGTCCTACTGATTACCGATGTTCGGCATTCGGTGCCAATTCAAGTGTTACATAATGGCGTGCGAAGTGTTGCGGAAGGGTCGGGATCGATTGATGTATTGAATCTACGCCATGTGGCAGCAACTATGGACATCAAAGTAGGAGATCGGCTGGTTAGCTCAGGCCTAGGCCAGCGTTTTCCTGTTGGTTATCCCGTCGGCGATGTGGTATCGGTAACACGCGACCCTGGTAAGCCGTTTGCTGATGTTGTGGTGAGACCATTGGCGAAGTTAAATCAGAGCAGGCATGTGTTATTAGTCTTTACTGAAAAGAAGCTCGCTCAGGAATAACGAGAAGTTTCGTTTGATAGTAGCACTCCGTCTACCTGTGTTAGCACGCATTGCATAGTAATGGCGTTTAAACAAGTTGGTTCTCGTTGATAATATGGAACTTTAACTGAACAATGTATTTGGAACGTGCGAATGGTAATTGGGTTATATTTGTTAGCTTTGCGGTTGCTATACTGCTGAGCATGCAACAATATGGTAGCTTCAATTGGCTAGCGCCTCGTTGGATACCGTTGGTATTGATTTATTGGGTGATCACGTTGCCCCATCGAGTCGGTATTGCTTTCGCTTGGCTTTTAGGTTTATTTGTCGATTTGTTGGAGGGCAGTCTCTTGGGGCAAAATGCGCTAGCGATGTCAGTTATCGCTTACGTGTTGTTGGTATTATATCAACGAATGAGGATGTATGATATGTGGCAACAGGCGTGTGTGGTTTTTGTTCTGATTGGCTTGTATCAGCTCCTTTGTTATTGGGCGTTTGGCTTAACAGGTGTTGTGTTTAACAATACGTCTTTCCTTTTCTCTGCCTTGGTATCTGCCTTACTATGGCCGTGGGTTTGGTTGTTTTTGCGACGAGTAACCCAGGTTTTTGAGGTCAGCTAAGATACTCACCATATACTATTTGCAGTACATGGGTTTCGGGTGCACGGGTTCCAGTTATAATAGGTTCCGCTTACTACCACTACAAGGTACATTGTGTCTGACATCTTTGGTTCTTCAGATCTGCTTCTCGCCTCTAAGTCTCCACGTAGGCAAGCCATTTTGCGGCAAATTGGTGTTAACTTTACTGTTATTGATGTTAATGTAACCGAACTGCACCGAGACGGAGAAAAACCGATAGATTTTGCTGTTCGACTGTCTCAAGACAAAGCAACGGCTGGCTGCAGCGTGACACAGAGTTGTCTACCTGTTTTAGGGTCAGATACGATAGTAGTTTGTGATGGGCGAATAATGGGCAAGCCAAGGGGTTTAGACGATGCCAAAGCCATGTTAATGTTGCTGTCCGGTCGAGCACACCATGTGGTAACAGCTGTGTCTGTTATGCAAGGTAGCAAACTTAAAACGCGTTGGAACTCTACTGAAGTGACATTCCGCCGGTTGTCACTCCCTGAGATTGAACGCTATTGGCAAACCGGTGAACCGCAGGATAAGGCTGGTGCTTACGGAATCCAGGGGCTGGGCGCCGTGTTTGTAGAGCGTATAGTCGGGAGTTATTCCAGTGTGGTTGGTTTGCCGGTCCATGAGACCGTAGAACTACTGAAAGAATTCTCAATCCCCTGGTGGGCTTATCCAGATGAACAAGTAATTGAATGAATATTAAATGTGGCAAACGTGAATGAGTGAAGAGTTATTAATAAATGTAACGCCGATGGAGACGCGGGTTGCCGTAGTAGAAAATGGAATGTTACAGGAAGTTTTTATTGAGCGTACGCAAAGTAAAGGTATTGTAGGCAATATCTATAAGGGCAAGGTAGTTCGTGTATTGCCGGGTATGCAAGCGGCATTTATTGATATTGGGCTGGCGCGTGCCGGTTTTATTCACGCGGGGGATATCGCAGCGCTGGATGAAGAAGGCATGGAGAAGAGGTCAGCTCAATCTGACACTATTCGAGATCTAGTACGAGAAGGCCAAGAGCTGATTGTTCAAGTTATTAAGGATCCTATCAGTACTAAAGGGGCTAAACTAACGACGCATCTCTCAGTTTCCTCCCGCTATTTAGTCTATATGCCGTATACATCTCATATCGGCATTTCACAGAAAATTGAAGGCGCTGAAGAGCGCGATCGTCTGCGCCAACTCATTGAAGATTGCGCAGAGAAAGAAGACATGAGTAAGGGCGGTTATATCGTTCGTACGGTAGCGGAAGGTGTGTCAGAAGAGGAATTTATAGCTGATCTGCGATTTTTGAAGCGTCTTTGGGGAGCGTTAGAGAGGAAAATACGAGAAACTACCCCGCCCGCAGTTATCTATGTGGATTTGCCTCTATACATGCGTGCGATGAGGGATCTGGTCAGGCCACAAATTGAAAAGGTTAGAATTGATCATGAAGAATCTGCGAGCAAGCTGATTCAATTTGCCGATGAATTTGTGCCGCATATTCATGGCCGAATCGAATTCTACCCCGGAGAGAGGCCTATTTTTGATTTGTTTGGTGTAGAGGATGAGATTCATAAGGCATTGGAAAGACGAGTCGAATTAAAGTCTGGCGGCTATCTCATTATCGACCAGACAGAAGCGCTAACCACAATTGATATCAATACAGGCGGGTTTGTTGGGCATCGTAATCTCGAAGAAACTATTTTTAAAACCAATTTAGAGGCAGCAACGGCGATTGCCAGGCAGTTGCGTTTGCGCAATTTAGGCGGAATGATTATTATCGATTTTATCGACATGGCTGAGCCTGATCATAAACGCCAGGTTCTGCGTACACTGGAAAAACTGCAGGAGAAAGATAATTCCAAAATTACCATAACTGGAGTTTCGGAACTAGGCTTGGTGGAAATGACACGTAAGCGGACACGAGAGAGCTTAGAGCATGTTATGTGTGAATCTTGTCCTGTTTGTCGCGGGCGTGGATTTTTAAAATCACCTGAAACCATCTGTTATGAAATATTTCGCGAAATTTTGCGTGAAGCACGGGCTTATGATAGTGATGGTTATCTTGTATTGGCTTCCCAAGCCGTTGTAGATCGTTTGTTAGATGAAGCATCTGATAGCGTAGCTGATCTTGAGGAATTTGTTGGCAAGCCCGTCCAATTCCAAGTTGAAGCGGTTTATTCACAAGAACAATATGATGTTATTTTAGTTTGATCGGTTGCTTATTGGTATCGTTTAATAGAGAAACATAGCCGCGTTACTTGCGGATAGTATGCCAGTTTGAGCGAAATTAGGTTTTTATTTTACTACCTGTGCCAGATAGAAATATGAAGTATATGATTAAACACCTGTGGAGTTTTACAGCAGTTTTGTTGTTACTGCTAGCATTGTATGTGAATGCTGGCAGGATATTACTGCCAATGGTAGATACCGCGCAGCAAGGCATTAATGACTGGCTGAGTGAATCGATCGGTATAGACGCTATGATTTCAGAACCTACTGGCGGCTGGTCTGGTTTGTCTCCTGATTTTAGAGGTGAGAGCTTTGTTATTAAGTCCGTTGACGGTAGTACGGATGCGCTAAAAACGGGCCGCTTTGTTATCAAGCCTGATGTGGTGGCCAGTTTACAAGAGCGTAAATTTGTTTTTCGCAAGATATTGGTTGATAAACTTGAACTATCACTGCAGAAAACCGCTTTAGGTGGATGGCAGGTTGCTGGATTGTCTGATCCTGCTGTTGCCAAGCAAAATGACAAAGCCGATGTTGACTTAGATCTATTGCTTAACCTTATGCTGTACAGTCGAAGTCTGGAGATGACCAATGTTGTGCTTTCTTTTCTTGATGTCAATGGTGAGGTGCTATCTACGATTCCCGCTGATGTGTTGATAGAAAATAGTGGCTATAAACATTATTTTACGGCTAATGTTTCTTTAATTGACGGTCAGCCT
>JANQMK010000127.1 GCA_028280085.1 Pseudomonadales bacterium | reverse complement strand
GCTGACTACCCGGCGGCGCCCATAGCAACTCATTAGCACAATGCTCTGCCATTCGAGCAAAGTCATACAGATCCTCAGGTGGAATTTCTTCGTGAAAAGCCGTCAAGCCTGAAATATGGTGCAGTACATGACGTATCAGAATGGTATCTTTAGCATGCGCAGCAAACTCCGGCCAGTAGAATGCAACCGGTTTATCGAGAGACAATCGACCGTCAGCCACTAACTGCAAAGCACAACAACTAACAATACCCTTCGTCACTGAAAATACATTGACCAAGGTATCTTCACGCCAAACTGTTTCCCCATGCCGATCTTTAGTGCCAGCCCATAAGTGGCAAATTTCCTTACCATCTAACATGATGGCAACTGCGGCACCAAATTCACCGTATTGAACAAAGTTATTTTCAAAAGCTTTTTTTACGGCAAGAAACTGAGGCTCTACAAATCCCTGTACTTTCAACACAAGTCACCATGTATCATCAAAGATTTACAAGGCCACTGGCTAGACCTAGAGGTGAAAAGTAGCAAACAGCAGCATACTATTCTGATAATATTAGCGGCGTGAAACCCGCGGTTTGTTTTTTGATATCTTTCTCATCGAGCGCGTCAAATAGCTGTTTTAGCGCTGGTCTCATTCGATAATTATTAGTCAAATCCGAATAAATAATACGGCCATTACCATCTGTCATCACTAATGTAGGATAGACTGTATCAGAATCATAACCAAGCAATTCCAAACCCATTGGTAGTCCACGCTCATGACAAATACCCAGCCGGCGGGCAATAGAACAATTGTAATCTACTACAAAATTCATCCTGGTAGGGTGACTAACCGCCAGCTGTTGCGCTTCCTCTCTCGGTTGAGGGCTAATTAACAACAACACAACACCACGTTCGGCAAACTCATCAACCTGAACCGCAATCTCGCTAATTTGTGACAAGCTAAGCGGACACCAACTGCCCGGATAAAATAGATAAAGTACTGGACGCCCCGAACAATTGGCCAAGTTTAACCGTTTACCATTGTAACGCTCAAGCTCCAATGCTGGTAGTTTATTGCCTACTTGAAGCATCGCGTTATACCTTCGATCTAAGTGGGAATACCAGAACACAAAGAGGTAAGCACCGATACAACCACTAAAAACACCGTAGATAACGGGCCCCATTTGGAATTGATTAATACTAACATCAGCAAGAATAACTATCGCACTCGAGGTCGTTACAACCAACATACCAGGCAAATGCCTGCTAGTTCTCGCCGGTTTTAACATGCCAAGATATATCAGAAAAAAACAAGACAAGGTCGCATTGCTAACCATGGATGCCATCCAAGCTATCGTCATAGAATCCATCACAATGGCATAGAGAACACCATGCACAAAACCCACGGCATTGTATATTATTAAAAATACAACGAAGACAGCTTTAGCCAGGTTCATGAAACCTCCCAGGCACCTCAATGAAAGCTCAAACTCAGCTCTATTTAAAGAATCAGCAAGTTATAAGTTATATTTACGCGTATACTACAAACCACAAAGCAATAAACCTGTGTCCATTGCCCCTATCATCAGCGCTATGCCTTTTGATTCTCTAGTCATTTTCTACTGTAATTGTTGTTATCATTTCTTCGCTAACTGACGCAGCTTAACTGATCGCTTGCGCCCCGCAAAATAACTTAACAATAGAAAAATATACTCAGCATGGGTCCAATATTATTATTTGTTATCATCCCCTAAGCTCGCGTTGAGCCTGATGCAGTCAATTATTAAAATTATTAAAACAGGCCTTACTGTTCATTTCATATTCACACACGCTTACCTTAATATACCTATTGTTATTATTAACGGTTCACATGAATACGATTAAAAGGCCATTTATGGTTTTTTACTATTATTATCAACAAAATTACTAAAGCTGTATTTTATGCCATAGCAACAAAAAAAGAAGAGACTATTTTAACATATTCAGGCTGCTATTTGGCCTATTTGATGGGTTTCAGGGCCATATCAGCAATATCCATTATATGGTAAAGGCTTCTACAGACGCCAAACCATACAAATTGTGAATAACTTGGCATTTTCTCTTTGAGAGAGTCAGCGGTACGACTTTACGTTAAGATTTACTAACTTTTGCGCACTCATCAAATTTACGAGGCTATATTATAGGGCACCACTATTATGGGACGCCACCGCGGCTCACCTAAACATGGTTCACCTAATACAGTTCACCTAATACAGTTCACCTAAATATGGCTCGCTTACATAGAGGTGGCTCATCATTAATTGTATCACTCTCCTCTTACGAATAAGCCACCGTTAACTTCGTTTAGGGTTTTAAGGACTCGTAATAGGCGGCAATATTGTCTATATCTGCGTCGGTTAATGCTTTTGACATACCAGCCATAACGGGATCCTTGCGGGTACCATCACGAAACGCCTTTAATTGCTTGGCAGTATATGCAGCCTTTTGACCGGCAAGATTGGGGTAAAGAGGAATATTAGATATACCATTAGCACCATGGCACGCAGCACAAGTGACGGATTTAGCCTTGCCGGCAGCTACATCACCCGCCAAAACGCTAGGAGCCCCCAACAAACTGATTATACTAGCTACTACAAAAACTCTTTTCATAATAATTCCTATAAATAAGAAGAAGCGTGTCTAGGACAAAAATGATGCGACGTTTATTCGCTTTAGAGAGCGAATATAATAGGGGTTGTTTTACCAAAATACTAGGGCGCCTCTAAACAATGGGGAACCGTTTAATACGCTAGTCAATCGCCCTACGAATCATACAACTAAAGATATAAAATTCAAGCTAACCGTGTATTTCCTACATTATTATGCAGAAGCACCTTCACTTTTACACACTCTATAAACAACAAATTTTCTATTGCGATCAACAATATCAACACGAGCAAACAAACGCCGCAGTCTGACTAAGTAGTCTAAATGCCGGTTACCAACGACATACAATTCTCCACCTTGTCGCAGACAATGCTTAGCTTGAGAAAACATACGCCATGCCACCGAACTGGTCACTGCATTTTGTTGATGAAACGGCGGATTACATAAAATCACATCAACCGAATTAGGCTCTAACAAACTCAAACAATCTCCTACCATAAACCGCACATCGTTATTTAAGTTTGGGTTAACTTGTCTTGCTTTATAAAATGTCGCTTCCGCTGAAGCCACGGCCATGTATGATTCATCTAAAAAAATAATGTCTTTGTGAGGATTGCGTTCAGCCGCAACGACGCCCACTACACCATTACCACACCCAAGATCGACAATAACTCCCTCACTTTGAGTGCTCGGCACATGC
>JANQMK010000296.1 GCA_028280085.1 Pseudomonadales bacterium | reverse complement strand
TCTTTTATTGCCACCTTTATTGAAGAACATCTGAACTTTCATAGTAAAAGTCTATCACACAATTGAAACCGATATGATTATTGTGCCTTACCAACAGATATCAGCCGACGCTCTGAGAGCCTTGTTAGAAGAATTTATCACTCGTGAAGGAACAGACTACGGTATGGTAGAGCTTACTTTGGCGGAGAAAGTGAATCGCGCTTATCAACAGCTCGAGCGTGAAGAAGTAGTCATCATTTTTGACGATGAAACCGAGCGCTGTCATATTATCAATGCACGGGAACTAGCGTCCTTACCCTAAATATTAAGAGGCGCTAATACTAAGAGGTGTTAAGAAACCTTAGAATAAAAAAGAAAATGATCTTAGTGGTTTTAACTATTAACAATAAGCATCGACGGGTCTGTTGGTAAGCGCGGGACGTGAGAATTGTTGTTGGTAAACATAGTACGAATAATGGTATTTAATCTATCGGTATTAATGGGTTTGTTTAGCACCGCTTGAAAACTGCAAAGATGATAGTCTTGCTCTTGTGTGGGTTCTGTATTAGCGGTAAGGGCTATAACGGGGGTGTGGGCTTTAATTTTATCGGGTAGTTGGCGAATGTATTGCGTGGTTTCAAAACCGTCCATATCTGGCATATTGATGTCCATTAAAATAAGATCGTAGGTATTGTGGGTAAGCAATTCTAGTGTATGCCGGCCGGTATTCGCCGTACTTACTCGGTGACCTTCACATTCGAGCAGGCCCTTTACGGCTATGCGATTAATAGCGACGTCATCTACTAACAATATGTGTAACGATAGTGAGCTGGATATGGTTTGGTAGTTGAGGGCTGGGCCTGATTGAGAGGCTGTCAGCAGAGATGGTATTGTGGTTGTAAAAGGCAACGTGAAGGTAAATTTGCTACCAGTATTCTCATCGCTATTAACAACCAGCTCTCCTCCCATGCCTGTGACCAAACGCCAGCAAATAGTTAATCCCAGGCCTGAGCCCCCAAAGCGACGCACAATTGATGGGTTGGCTTGAGTAAACATGTCAAAGATGGAATCTTGTGCTGGTTTGGGAATGCCTATCCCCGTATCTATAACAGCAAATCGAATTTTTGCAGTACTATTTGTTGCTTGAACTAGTGTTGCTTCGATAGTGACTGAGCCATACTCGGTGAATTTGATCGCGTTGCTAACGAGATTGAGTAGTATCTGCCGTAATCGATTGGGATCGCCTGTCACGGTACGCGGGATTTCGTCTTGGATATTAGCCTTCAAAGACAAGCCTTTTTCTGCCGCTCTAGCGGACATCAATAAAAGGATTGAGTCAATCAAGAGTTTTGGCTCGAATTCTATCGATTCAAACTCGAGAGGCTTATGTTCCATTCTAGCATAGTCCAGCAGATCATTAAGTAGTGTCAAGAGTGCATTGCCAGAATAGGCAATAGTATTAATATACGTCTGTTGATGGTGATTTAAATGGGTTTTACTCAGTAATTTAATCATACTAAGCATACCGTTAAGCGGTGTGCGAATTTCATGGCTCATAATCGCCAAAAAGGTTGACTTAATTTGGGCGGACTCTTCAGCTGCTTGTTTTTCTGCCTGTAATTTTGCAATGCGGTCAGCTAGGCCCATGGAAAGCAACAACATAATTGCCGCACTGGCTAAAATAAATGTGGTAGGAGCGGGAGAATCAGCCTGTTGGCCAATTGGTGCGAGTGTTGTGCTATAGGGCACTATGTCGGAGATTGACAGCCAAGTGATAGCTGTGCACAGCGTTAGCAACGTGTAGCCCAGGGCGAGATAGCGAGCGGGGCGATAATGGCACTTAAAATAGACGTAGTAAGCGCCTGTTAAACATAAAATGACTGAGGGCAGTATCAAAACCCAAAAGATGTTAAAAATGGTATTGATGCTGGCCCAGGGGGTAATGCAAATTACCAATACTGAAATTGTAATTAATAGCCGGAATAGTTTAGCAAAATTTGCTGAATAGTGGTTTAACTGCAAAAAGTTTACTGTGAACATTAATAAAAACAGTAAGTAACCCATATAGCTTATGTTCATTAGGTAACGGCTTGGATCGGTATAACCAGTTACCTCCCAGATGAAACCAAAATAAGCTGCCCATGAAAGCGTAAATGAAGCGCCGTAGAGGCTATATAATAGATAAATTAAATCGCGTGTCCCGATTGAGAGAAATAAATTATAGAGTGTTAAAGCAAACATGATGCCCAAGGTACATAGTACCGCTAACTCAGCACCGCGAGAGTGGAGACGATAGGTTTGCTCAGACATCAGGTCAACAAATAATTTACTTTCAAATAACATGGATTCGGCGCGTATGACCACGGTATAAACTCGATTTGGAGCTAGCGCCAAATTAAAAGTATGACCTAGAGAATAGATTTCTCTATTTGCGAGACTGCTATTTAAGCCCCCATGTAAATGTACTACATTGCTATCATCTACCTGTGTTTCTCCTAGCCGTGAGCTACCAGATTTTATAGCGTTGTCTGAAAAGACTAAGACATCAATTTTATCTGTTCTTGAATGTGCGAATTTTAGTTTCCAGATATCGATGGGTGTTCTATTTACTAATGTAAAGATCATCCAATAGGACTGACCCGTGTTTTCCACCGTCGCGTAGGGCGCACTTGTGAGTTGGGTGAGTTTATCCGGTGAGGTAATAAATGTATTAGGTGACCATAGTTTTTGCGGGTCATGGACAATATGTGCGTAGGTGTTAATGTTATACGAGCTTGTACTGTCGTTAAGTTGCAGTGGTTTATAATTTGAAGACGATTCAGGCGATAAGGTTATTTGATTGGCTAGGGCACTACTGCAGACATTAAGGTACAACGGTATTAGCAATACGAACAAAAATCTCTTCAGCCTAACCTGTGGCATGTACTGACCTTCTTTACAACACTGAGACATTAGGGCCTGATGCAACACAGAGTACAATGCTACATTGATTGAGTTAAACGTTAATTAGCCCAGAACTGCGATGCCGGCGGGCCATTTTATCAGTATTAACGGCGATTAGGTAGCGGCTATTGCTAATAAAAAGATTGGACTATTTTTTACCGTTCTTTTTACCATCTGTATTATTTTGTCATTTTTATTATCATCGTGCGTTCATTTGCTCCCGGCAGGAGTAAACGAACGTACGATGGATAAGAAGTTGCGTTGCTAAACTGCATCTCAGCTATGGCGCTAGATGATAACATTGAAGTTCAATGGATACGAATTGAGGGCGGCTTTTTTGAGTTACTCTGACAATTCATTTGCGCAGTACAGTTTTCATGAAGGAATGTCTTGGCTAAGTCGAGCCAACTAAAGATAAGCGTCCTTATCCTGACAATTTTATTGGCATTTTCGTCTTCGTAATTGGCCAAGCTGAGATTGAGCTCAGTTAAGGATTCAATAATGTCGCTAACATCTTGCTGTTCCAAGTCGACATAGAACCAATCAGTTTCATAGGAAAGATAAGTTCCCGCTGGTTTTTCAATAGCGGGTTGCATGGTAATATTGCGAACCGCGAGTGCGAGAGAAGCCGTTGTGGGCCTAAGCAGTTCGATCGTTAATTCTAAGTCCAGGCGGTTAAAAACCTTGGGTTCACCACAAGTCTTGTAGTACGTAAACAAGTCCATGTTATTGCTCGGCACATCGGACAATTAAATAGTTACTAATAGTTTAGCATCCATCATAGAAAATGACGTTTTTTTGCCTGCTGGCCTGTGATAGTTTTCATATAGTTTTCATATAGCTTTGATTAAGTTTGATTGTTAGGTCGGTATTATCTAATCTGTCGAGTCGCGGTCACTTATCTCATTAATCAAGTGAATTTTTAATAGCAAAATGAGGTGAACTTGCAGGTTTACCATAGCGCCTTGTTATTGGCGTCGTTTGCGTAATTCGCTCGTGAACTGAATATGTGATCTGATATAACGATGTATAGGTGTTTTTTTGGCAAGAACCAGCTGGGCCTGGATAGACGAGCTTTTACTATGGTCCATATTTGTAGGAATGCTATGAATATTGAGGTAAATCATGAACTTGACGCGGTAGGGCTGTTTTGCCCTGAGCCGGTTATGCTCCTACACAATAAAATTCGAGGTATTAAATCTGGTGACGTATTAAGAGTAACTGCGACTGATCCGTCAACACAACGGGATGTTCCTAAGTTTTGTACATTTCTTGGCCATGAATTAATGGCTGAGTGTCATACTGATTCACAATATGTTTTTATCATCCGCAAGGGCTAATCGGTTCCAGAAGCCGCTAGAGCTTCCGGAACGGGTGTAGAGCCGGGTTATGGGTCGATGAGCAATGATATGGCAGCGAGAGCTTCTGGGTCGTGAGATTTGATCTTATTAGCAATCTGATGCTGAAAGAAATATTTAAAGTCATTGTGTAACTGCGCCGGATACAGGCAGGGATCACCCGGTAACACCGGAGTCATGTGCACCTCTGATTCATTAATTAACATACCGTGTAGCGTGCCATCGTTGTATAAGCGCCAACTGATGACTTCAGACAAAACTAATGTTTCAAAACCGTCATCGGACAACACCGCGTGGGTACCAATAGTATCGGGAATTTCCTGTATAATGTCCTTTGGATCATTACATTCGTATTCGTAATATTCCGCTGCTGTTTCTAGTTCAACAACCTTGTGTAATGGTGGCGTGTTAAATACTTCGTCTATACCAGGGTCAAAATAGCCTTCCCATTGGCCGTGCAGTGGATCATCTAACTTAGTCGCTGCAACAATAGAGTTGAGCCAAGGCACTAAGCCGACAATATCGCCGTTACTGTATAACGCCCAGCATAAGACTTTCATGCTGAATAACTTATCTGGATTGGCTTGATTGGAGTAGAGCATTTCGAGACCGTCATGCTCTGGGGCTAACCGAATAATTTTGTGCTTATTAAGCTCGTTAAGCGGCATTCTTGTAAATAGATCGATGACATTTTCAGTGTCGGTATGAGAGCCTGAGGTCTTCATAAATAATACCTCCCGATGCAGCTCCCCAAGGGTTCTCGGCTAACAGGCTAATTGACTAACCAGTCGAGGAACCACAATTTTGTAAGTCTAATACTACTCTTTCCAACATATAGATTTATTGCCCTCAGCACAACTTAAAGCAATAAATATCTTAATAAATACTATATAGTACATTTTTTATAAAATATCACTATTTTAGTTAAGGCAGTAGGATTGACTATTGGCACAAACTTTGGATGTGTTTTTGTTCAGTTTGCTGTTCAAATTGCGCTCTATCTAACTAAAGTATGATCTATTCTAGTCATCCACAGATTCGTGTTAATATGGCCGCCTTGTTTTTTTAGGGAGCGGCTTAGCACCGATTAACATTAATAGCGTTAATGTTAATGTCGTTATGCTGATGTCCATGTTGTTAGTTCTGCGACTGGCAATCCACTTAGTTGGGCTCATAAAAAATTTATCATTTGCTTAGCAGGTTTAGCCCTGATCATGTCTAGCGATAACAACCGAATTCGGTTAGATCATCTTATCTCGGTATTTGAAAAAACTTTTTTTGCAGATTTTAATGTGAAGTTAGTGGCCGGTGGTGATGAACCCGTTTATCTACCGGCTGATGACAATGTCACTTATAATCGAATTATTTTTACTAACGATTATTTTTCTAGTGCATTACATGAGATTGCCCACTGGTGCATAGCAGGGCCGGCCAGGTTACAAGAAATCGATTTTGGTTATTGGTATGTGCCAGACGGCAGAACGCCGCAACAGCAAATTCAGTTTGAGCAGGCTGAAGTTAAGCCGCAAGCGCTGGAATGGATTTTTTCGGTTTGTTCTGGACAGCGTTTTACCGTTAGCACAGATAACTTAAGCCGGGATCAAAGAACATTCCCAAAGTATTTTGCGCGTCGTGTGTACCGGCAAGTGTTGGATTACTGCGATGTTGGTTTGCCAGCGAGAGCTAATGTATTTGCTAAAGCTCTATCCGCTGAGTTTGATCAACCCGTTACCGTGACTCGGCAATACTTTCGTTTAACAGACTTGGCCGTAGGTCAATGAATAAAACCAATTTACGCATTGTCGCAGATGAAGACATCTTTATGGTCAAGGCACTGTTTAGTGCTTTAGGTGAAGTGTTAACGCTTCCTGCAAAAAGAATTGATGCTTCGGCCGCGCGGGATGCTGATGTATTGCTAATACGATCTGTGACTAAGGTTGATGAAAAGTTACTTGCCAACAGTCAAGTACAGTTCGTTGGTACTGCTACGATAGGCATGGATCACCTAGATACAACCTATCTGCAACAACGAAACATTGCCTATGCTAGTGCCCCGGGCTGTAATGCCTGGGCAGTTGTTGACTATGTTCTCAGTGTGGTTTACACACTTGCATCTCGTCAGGGTTTTGATGTTATGAACAAGTCTTGGGGAATTATTGGTTGCGGTAACGTGGGCGGGCGCCTATATCGGCTACTAGAGAGTTTGGATATTGATGTATGTGGCTATGATCCTTTCATCAATAGCATCGATGGCCTGTCGTCTGCTCGTGCTAACTTGGTTGATGTCGATAGTATTTGGGCTAAAGATATTATATCTGTGCATACCCCATTAACCTACTCTGGCGAATTCCCCACTTATCATATGATTGGTGCCGAGCAACTCAGTCAACTGAGGTCGGGAGCGTTGTTGGTGAACTGCGGTCGTGGCGAGGTAATACACCATGCAGAACTGCTTGGCTTTCTTCAGGCTACCCCGAAGAGGCATATCGCATTGGATGTTTGGCAAGGCGAACCCAACATTAATATTGATCTATTGCCGTTATTGGCTATAGCGACCCCCCACATAGCGGGTTATAGTATGCAAGGTAAAGCGCGGGCTTCACAAATGATTTTCGACACGACAGCTCGGTTTTATGGTTTGACATCACCACCAGCGGATATGACCGGTTTGCAACGTGATATGACCATTGAAGTGACGGGTGCAACGTCGACAGCGTTAATTGCTAATGCGATTCAGCAGGCTTATCGTGTTGAACAAGATGATCGAGTGTTTCGTCAGACAATGGTACAGGCAGGTCCACAGACAAAACAGAATGGGCTTGAGAAAGCTACGATTGCTGAAAATTTTACAATGTTGCGAAAGCATTATCGTTTTCGCCCTGAATTTAATCAATTTGCAGTCACGGTTAACGTTGCTGATAAGCAATTGAAACAATTTACCGAGCGTGTTCTAAGTGCATTGCGTTTTCGTATTGTTAAGTAAAAGAACTGCAATATAAGATGGATATTTATTTTGTCACAAGACTTTGTGTCGATTGTTATTAGTCAACTGAATCAAGTCATGTCATCGGCGTCGTCGATGAATGGTGAGGTTAATAGTCAACGATTGTTTCATGGTCGTGGCAAAATATATAAGGATTTATCCTTTCTCACCATTGATTTGTATTATCCCGTTATTCATGTGATTTATTTTGCCGCCCCTGATGAAGAGTGGCAGCAGACGTTTGTCACTGAGCTAACCCGATTTTGTCAACAATATCAGTTGGCCTGTGTCATAATACAGCGGCGTTATCAACCTGGCTCGCCGTCATCCATTGTGTGGGGTAAGCTACCAGACCAGGTATTGGCATTGAGTAACGGGCTTAAGTTTCAGTTACAACTGGAGCGCAATCAAAATGTAGGATTTTTTTTAGATATGGTTCCTGGTCATCAGTGGCTTGAACCAGTCGCCAGCGGTAGCTCTATTCTTAATTTATTTGCCTATACTTGTGCATTCTCAGTGGTGGCCAAGCGGGCTGGTGCTAAGCGCATTGTCAATATCGATATGAGTAAAAATGCGTTGCAAATCGGTAAAGCTAATCATCAGCTTAATGGTTTGTCGCTCGCGGGCGTTGAATTTATGCCATATGACATATTTCGCTCTCTTGGTAAATTGACCAAAAAGGGCCCGTTTGACATTGTGATTTGTGATCCTCCTTCTTATCAAAAGGGGAGTTTCATAGCAGGGAAAGATTATGCCCGTTTAGCGAGGCGTTTTTCCCAGTGGGTAAAGCCCGGCGGCTTATTGTTAGTCTGTCTTAATGCGCCAAACCTTAACATAGATTTCATTCAAGCAATGATGCGAGATGCAGCGCCCAGCTTCGAGTTTGTTGAGCGATTGAAAAATGCAGCTACTTTTCCAGACCTCGATCACCAACGCAGTCTTAAATTATTGATTTATCGAAATTCACGTGACAACAGTAGTAGCTGATACACGATATGTTTGATAGAGGTTGATGAACTACTTTGAACTGCCCGAGACAATATGGCGATGTTGCTGTGATAATCTTCAACGACGGTGCTGGGCAGTTCCTCTGTTGTCGTCGTGCCATCGTCAGGCAGCGAGTGGGAAGATAGCAGTAAGAAAGTTTTTTCAGTTAAAACGATTTGATCAAATGCTTCTTGTCGAATAATAGAATCGAAAGCAACGTAACTATGTTCGGCGAGCCACACTATCGCACTTAAGCAAGATAAATGTGTGGGGCTATGCAAGCCAAATTCGTCGGGTGTATCTTCGCCGCTAATGTCTTCGACATAAAGAATAGTTTTATTTGGGAAGGACTTGTACAGTTGTAAAAATGTTTTCGCTGTATTTTTGTAAAAGTCTTCGATGTGTAAGTTATCCATTACTAGAAACTGGGTTTACAATTTTAGTCAAAGAGTTACTATTTTTTGCGTCGCTTGTCTAAGAACCGAGCAAAACGTTCAAGCGCATCCTTTAAGTCAGATTTCTGCGGTAAGAAAACCAAACGTAAGTGGTCTGGCTCGGGCCAATTAAAAGCCTCTCCCTGCACTAGCAGCATCTTCTCTTCTAATAGTAGCTCAAGAATCAGTGATTCATCACTGGCTAGGGTAAATTGGCTAGGGTCAAGCCGAGGAAATGCATATATGGCGCCCTTGGGTTTGGTACAGTATACGCCGGGAATGTCATTCAGCATTTGGTAGGCGATATCGCGTTGTTCACACAGGCGTCCGCCTGGTAGGATGAGTTCATTAATACTTTGATAACCGCCCAATGCTGTTTGAATGGCTAACTGTGCAGGCACATTGGCACACAGTCTCATTGATGCCAAAATATCTATGCCGTCAATATATTCGCGTGCCTTGTGTTTAGCACCACTAATTACCAACCAACCCGAGCGAAAGCCTGCTAGGCGATAGGCTTTAGATAGACCATTAAACGTTATTGTCAGAACGTCATCAGATAAAGATCCTAACGCAACATGCTTTGCATCATCATAAAGAATTTTATCGTATATTTCGTCAGAGAAGATGATGAGGTCATGTTCCCGTGCAAGTTTGACTATTTGTTCAAGTAAATCCTTTGAATATACTGCCCCGGTAGGATTGTTGGGGTTAATAACGACGATACCGCGAGTTTTATCAGTAATCTTACTTTTGAGTGCCTCGATATCAGGAAACCAATCAGCGCTTTCGTCGCATAGATAGTGAACTGGCGTGCCACTCGCAAGGCTAACGGCGGCTGTCCACAAAGGGTAATCGGGGGCTGGTATCAGTATTTCGTCGCCGGTATTAAGTAGAGCCTGCATCGCCATTACAATCAGTTCACTAACACCATTACCAAGATAAACATCGTCAATAGTAACGTTAGGAAAGCCTTGCACTTGGCAATGTTGCATCACAGCTTTGCGGGCTGAAAAAAGCCCCTTGGATTCACAATAACCTTGAGCTGTGGGCAGGAGATGGATAACATCTTGGATAATTTCTTCGGGCGCTTCAAAGCCAAAAGGTGCGGGGTTACCGATATTGAGTTTTAGTATCTTGTGGCCTTCTTCTTCTAGTCGATAGGCTTCTTTCAAAATAGGCCCACGTATGTCATAACAAACATTGTCGAGCTTATGTGATTTTTCAAATGTTGGTTTCATGGTGTTAACACGTCGTCATACTGATAATCAAAATGCTAGAGCGCTTTTGTTACTGTCTTCCATAGGATGTTAGGTAAATCCACATGAAGCATTTATTTTCTCTGTCCTAGTAGGTAATAATAGGCGGAAAGAGCCAACGGCACATTGTACAGACTCATTATTTGTTGTGTAGTGACAATTTTACCGCATTTGACAACGTGTAGAGAGGGCCAAGGTGGCATAAAGGTGATATAACAGTGGATAAAATCGACAAAACGGACCAAGAATGGAAAGAATTACTCACCCCTGATGAATATCACGTTTGCCGAGAGAAGGGAACGGAACGAGCATTTACCGGCGCTTATTGGGACGAAAAGCAAGCAGGGACTTATCATTGTCGTTGTTGCCAAACACCTTTATTTGACTCCGGCACTAAATATGATTCCGGCTCTGGTTGGCCCAGCTTTTATCGTCCGATAGATTCTGAGGTTATAGCGGAAGAATATGATAATAGTGCGGGGATGGTTCGAGTGGAAGTGATGTGCAAACGCTGCGGTTGTCATTTGGGACATGTGTTTGAAGATGGACCAGATCCGACTGGCTTGCGGTATTGCATCAATTCCTTGTCCATTAAATTAGAGCCAAAAAACTCGTAACGTGTTATTGATTGAATCATGATTTTTGTCTAATTAAAAGCCAAAATATGAAAGTTAACAATGCTATGGTCGATATCGATAGCGTGACATCTGTGGCATAGATGTAAATGACTTACCGCTACACTGGCTATTAATTATTAGAAGAGGATAAATAATGGCCGATTCATTCTATGATTTTCGTTGTCAATCGATTGATGGTCGATCTGTCCATATGGGCGATTATCGTGGTCAGGTGGTATTGATAGTCAATACCGCCAGTCAATGTGGTTTTACGCCCCAATTTCGCGAGTTAGAGCAGCTTTATCGAGACTACCATGACAGAGGCTTTCAGATACTTGGTTTCCCTTGTAATCAATTTGCCTGGCAAGAACCGGGAACAGCCGCTGACATTATTGACTTTTGTACAGTGAACTATGGGGTCAGCTTTCCCATGTTCGATAAAATTGCCGTTAACGGAGCAAATGCTGAGCCACTGTTTACATTTCTAAAAAATGGTCGTCCAGGCCTGGCCGGGACCAAGATGATTAAATGGAATTTCACCAAATTCCTAGTCGATCGTGAGGGCAGGGTAATTAAACGCTTTGCACCCACGGCTAGAGTATCCACTATTGAGGTGGCTGTGCGTTCGGCGTTGGGGGAGGGGCAGTAAGTTGGCGACTTAATTAAGGAGGTAGGGTAGGCCCGTTGATTCAGGCGCGCTCACGGTATAGCCCACTGTAACTAGCTGCTTCCATCTCCGCTGTTGCATAGTCTAATCATGTTTTTACTGGTCCATTGGCTGGCAGTTAGTAAGTGGATAAACCCCCTCTTATTCTTACTATAGTTTTCAGCGCAGCATAAAATAGTCGCGTTGCTTGAATAGCGCTGAAGAAGACGGGTGGTAATAGACCTAGCCCGCGTGAATAATGGCCTATGATTGAGCATTTAAACATTGTTTTTTATAGACAAAAGAGTAATAAATGCTTGACCTTTTTTTCGTTGCTGCTTAGAATTCGCGCCTCACTTGTTAGTTGGAAATGTGTGCTAACAAGCCAGTACGTCCCCATCGTCTAGAGGCCTAGGACACCGCCCTTTCACGGCGGTAACAGGGGTTCGACTCCCCTTGGGGACGCCATCAAGCTTTGGCTATTGAGCTCTGCTATGCTGGTTATGTCTTTCTTTGGCCTTGTCGCAGGAGCCTCGTCTTAGGAAAGTAAAGTGTTGTTATAGAATATAGATAATAGAAATTGTGCTATAACACCGCACCGTAATGCACTGGAATTAAAGTGCGATGGCGAGATAGCTATAACGCGCTAAAATTTCGCAAATAGCAACGACTCACGTGTAGCGATGATCCACAAAAAGTGCCAGGCTCACAGTGCAAGTTCATAACGACGCAATTTCATAAGCACGTGGGTTCATGATAGGTTTAGATTCGTGATAGGTTTAGACCCATGATAGACTTAGACCCAATAGATATAGGTCAATAGTAAACACAGCTATAATAAATACAGGCTCGAAGTATATTCGAAGTATAATAGGCATCACGTACTTTTAGCGTTAGCCCAGCCAGCTAAAAACTGACACTAAAAAGTACTGAGTATATAAATAGGGTTAGTTAAAGCGTCTGATTAATTCTAACAGTGTGGCATAACTTATTTTAATCTGTGCCCATTTTAATCTGTGCACAGGGACGCTTCACAAGTCTAGCGGGAATAGCTCAGTTGGTAGAGCACAACCTTGCCAAGGTTGGGGTCGCGAGTTCGAGTCTCGTTTCCCGCTCCAAAATTCATGGTTATCTTACCGCTTATACTGATGACATTCTTTAATTTCAGTGTCTACTATCTATCTAACACCGGAATCAGCTGGCTATTGTTTTGTCTTTGAGTGAGTCTTTTCCCGTTAAATGGATTCTCAAGTTGGCGTGTGATTAGCAAAATAGTAATCGGCGGGCGTCAATGGTGCTAAACTAACGATGCCAGAAAATTAAAATTGTAACATGTGTGGCTTTAAGTAATGTAACTATCAATGGTCTTTATAAGATTGTAAGTCTTAAGCTTATAGTTTGAATATTGCATCTTAACCTGACAATTCACAAAAATTTTAAGGAACATCCTATGTCGTACGCTTTGTCAATTCGCCAACTGTGCAAAACTTATGACAACACGTTTCAGGCGCTTAACAATATAGATCTCACGGTTGAACCGGGAGATTTTTTCGCTTTACTAGGACCAAATGGCGCAGGTAAATCAACGACTATTGGCATTATTTGTTCTTTGATTAATAAAACGAGCGGAGAAGTTAAGGTATTTGACCACAATATTGATACCCACTTTACCGAGGTAAAAAGAAATATCGGTGTTGTCCCCCAGGAATTTAATTTTAATCAGTTTGAAAAGGTGTACGATATTGTTGTTACCCAAGCTGGGTATTTTGGCTTACCTCGTCATCTTGCTGCACAACGGGCAGAAAAATATCTAAAGCAATTAGGCTTGTGGGAAAAACGCGATGATCGCTCGCGTATGTTATCTGGTGGGATGAAAAGGCGTCTAATGATTGCGAGAGCCCTAGTTCATGAGCCACGTTTGCTGATTCTCGACGAACCTACTGCGGGCGTGGATATTGAGTTGCGACGTTCGATGTGGGCGTTTCTTAGAGAGATTAACGCAGCGGGCACAACCATCATTTTAACGACCCATTATTTGGAAGAAGCTGAATCGCTTTGTCGTAATATCGCTATTATTAACCACGGGAAGATTGTAAAGAATTGCAGTGTAAAAGATCTTTTGCGGGAGCTGAATACAGAGACTTTTCTACTTGATGTTGAAACAACGTTGACTGAAACGCCAAAGATTGTGGGCTATCAGTGTACGCGAGTAGATGACGCTACATTAGAAGTTGCGGTAAAGAAAGGTCAGTCATTAAATGATGTATTTACGGCGTTAGCGGGTTTAAGTATTAGCGTTACCAGCATGCGTAATAAGACAAATCGCCTAGAAGAACTATTTGTTTCTATTGTTGGTGCTCATCGCAGCGACGATGAGAACGTCGTGGCCGATAGTTAGATGATGACGCACGATTGGAAGTTAAGCAGCTAGGAAAGTCGGCAAGCTAGAAAGTCGAGAAAGTTGAGAAAAATGACGATTTAGGGCAGTCACTATGAAGAATTCTGAATTAATTATTGCGTTGACTACGATTGTCGAAAAAGAGATACGGCGCTTTATGCGCATATGGACGCAGACACTGGTTCCTCCTGTGATAACAATTGGTCTTTACTTTGTAATTTTTGGCTCATTGATTGGTTCCCGTATTGGAACCATGGCAGGATTTTCCTATATGGAATATGTTGTACCAGGGCTAATTATGATGTCGGTTATTACTAATTCTTACTCCAATGTAGTTTCGTCATTTTACAGCATGAAGTTTCAGCATTGTGTTGAAGAGCTGTTGGTATCGCCGGTACCAAACTATATTATCCTTACCGGTTTCGTTATTGGTGGCGTTGCCCGTGGCGTTGCGGTGGGGGCAATCGTAACAGCCGTATCGTTATTTTTTACCGAACTACATATTCATAATTTAGCCGTCACGCTGTTAGTTGTTTTTTTTACCGCGGTACTCTTTTCGCTTTGCGGTTTTATTAACGCTATATTTGCCAATAGCTTCGATGACATTTCCATTATTCCGACATTTGTCTTAACGCCACTGATTTACTTAGGCGGGGTATTTTACTCAATTGATCTATTGTCGGGGTTTTGGCGAGACGTATCTTTACTAAACCCCATGCTATATATGGTTAACACATTTCGCTACGGAATCTTAGGCGTGCGAGAAATCAATATCTTCTGGTCCTTCGGCATGATAATCGTATTTACAGCGATAGCATTTATCTATTGTTTGCACTTGTTGAAAGTTGGGAAGGGGTTACGGCAATAATACCAGCGGTACAAATAGTTAGTGGTTCGCGATATGAATAGGATAAACGTTTCAATAAAACTGATCTATTAAGGCACCTCTTCATTATTCATCGGTGTCATTATTCACAGGTGCTTTAAGAATTGGTAAAAAAACAAGAACCTATTCAAAAAAATGTGCTTACTGCTATGCTCTTTGTATTGCTATGCGATTAGTAGTTTCTAACGATACTGTTATTGCTATGGTATAACATTAATGCCTCAGAAAGAGATTGTTAATCTCAAATTTATCTGAAGATTAATCAAAAAAAAGTATTTTGCACTTTGGGCTGGTTGTATACTGAACTTTTGAGATTGTACTACTATTGATTAGGCGAGTAGGGTCAATAGCGCAATAGGGTTTAGTCTATT
>JANQMK010000339.1 GCA_028280085.1 Pseudomonadales bacterium | reverse complement strand
GCCAAAAGAGTTAACGCCGACATGGAAGTCGCTGCCACGTTTAGGCAGATGCGCGGCTTCGGTAACAACATCTAACACATTCGACGACCAATCGAATGCTTCAGTTGGTGTTTCGAAATGTAATTGCGGCGGAATCGTTTGGTGCTGTAAAACCAGTGCCGCTTTCATAACACTTGCCATCGCGGCGCCAGCTTCCATATGCCCAATATTTGTTTTGATGGAACCTATCAACAAGGGCTCCTCGGGCCGACGATTTTGACCGTAGGCGACAGACAAAGCGCTAAGCTCCACCGGATCCCCCATTAGGGTACCCGTACCATGGGCTTCTACATAGCCAATCTCATCGGGTGACACCTGCGCATTGGCAAGCGCCTGCTGGATAACCTTTTGTTGCGCAATCGTGTTAGGCGCTGTCATGCCATTACTGCGACCATCTTGATTGACAGCAGTACCTTCTATGACAGCAACGATGGGATCACCATCCCGCATCGCGTCATTTAAACGTTTAAGAATAACCACACCACAGCCTTCTGCACGGACATAGCCGTCGGCCGCATTGTCAAAGGTTTTACAGCGATGGTCCTCTGCTAGCATGCCCGCCTGGGTAAAGGCGTCGGTGATATCATCTGACAGGATTAGGTTAGCGCCACCCACTACCGCCATGTCAGTTTCACCGCTAAGCAAGCCATTATTGGCATGATGCAAAGCAACCAATGCTGATGAGCAAGCGGTATCAACCGAAAGGCTGGGGCCCCTTAGATCAAATAGATAAGATAGCCGATTGGCTACAATACAACTCGCGCCTCCCGTACCGGAGTGAGCTGTTGGTTTAAACCCGAGATGCAATGATTGACGCACAAAGTCATTGCTGCTAACCCCAACATATACACTCGTATTACTACCTGCTAAATTTTCGTTGGCCTGCCCCGCTTTCTCCAACGCTTCCCAAGCTAATGTTAAAAACATACGTTGCTGGGGATCCATTTGGGCTGATTCACGACTAGCAATACCGAAAAAACTATTGTCAAAAAGCTCAATATTATCGACCACACCATAAACCGGTAACGTATCCTCATCGGGCATGTCTACCGCAAAGGGAAACGATAGTTTCCAGCGATCAAGGGTAATCGGTGCAACACCATTGACGCCATCAATTAGCATCTGCCATAGATCTTCAGGTGAATAAGTATGGCCGGGGAAATTACAAGCCATTCCAATAATAGCAACGGCATCATCATATGAACCGTGTTGGTTTTTCTCCGCGGCGACTATTTGAGACTCGGTTGATAAATAAGTTGCCAGAGCATCAACCGTCGGATAATCGAAGAAAATTCGCGAAGATAGTGAACGACTCAGATAGGTCTCTAATTCGGCGATTAACGACGCTTGTGTTGTTGAATCTATACCCATTTGACTGAATGCGTCATGGCGATCTATCTGAGATGCAGATAAGCCGGTGTATTCACATAGCCGCTTAACAATCAGTTGCCGTAATTGGGTTTTCTCGCGTATCCCTGCCCATTTGGCTGTGCTTCTTGCTTCATTACTAGTTGCATTAGTTTGATCGTCAAAACGGTTAGCCCGCGCTATGCGGTGTTCTTCCTTTAGCTTATTCTCAAGAAAATTTAGCTGACAAGCGGAGCGTTGTAACTTGCCACTTGATGTTTTACCTATACTGGCTGGTTTCACCCAGACAACAGTGTCAAGCATAATGCCAAATTCTTGGGTAATAGCCGCTTGGTATTTATTAAATAGTGCTTCGAAATCAACTTCTTTAGTGGCCTGTTTCGTGATTTCCTGCACTATAACAAGATGTTCACTATCATTACGGCTCACCGAAAAGGCCACAGTCTGCATGTTATGCAATGGCATACTTTTCTGCTTGAGGGTATTCTCTACGTCAAGTGGGTATATATTTCTACCACCAAAAATCATCAACTCCTTGGCTCGCCCGGTGACATACAGTTCATCATCGTGAATAAAACCAAGGTCACCGGTTTTGAAACAGTAGCTACCGGTCTGCGGATCTTTTTTGAAAACCTTCTCAGTCCGTACTTCATCGTTCCAATAGCCATAACCCACACTAGGACTGCTAATCCAAATTTCCCCAATCTGATCTGGTAGTAAAACATCATCTGTTTCTCTATCAATAATTTTGACTGTGCCTGCAACAGGCACGCCGCAACTTACTAATGTTTTGCTAGTCCCTGTTTCTTCAGGTGCGGCAACAATTTGCTGATTAAATTTCTCTGCTGATACAGCTAAGGTTGTGGGGTAACCGGTGCCATTCCTTTTATTAGCAGAGGCCAACAGCGTCGACTCAGCCAGACCATAGCATGGCACATAACTAGTCGGGTCAAAACCACAGCGTGCAAACTTTTCAGTAAATCTTTCCAGTGTCTTGGCCAACACAGGCTCTGCCCCGGATGCAGCTACTTTCCAACTACTAAGGTCGAGTTGTTGCAATAATTCATCATCAATCATCTCAACACATAAATTGAAGGCAAAATTGGGACAACCGCTGACATTCGCTCGATATTGGCTGATTGTATTAAGCCAACGAAACGGCTTCATCAAAAACGTCGAGGGTGACATAAGTATGCAATGTCCGCCCACATACATAGCTTGCAACGCACTACCAAACAGGCCCATATCATGATAAAGAGGCAACCATGAAACGCCGATTTTATATTCGTGGGTAATCTGTTCCATAATCAAACGTTGATTATGCATAATATTGCCATGGGAAATAATGACACCTTTAGGCGAACTGGTGCTGCCTGAGGTATATTGCAACATAGCAATGTCTTTTAATTGAATATCCGGCTTTCGATATCCTGCAGATAAATTGGGGTCAAATTCGGCTATATCTATCACAGGCACGGCGGAATCAATGCTGTTTTCCGCCAAATAACGATTTAGGAAAGATGCCTTTGACTTGTCAGCCAGTATCAGCGCTGCATCCGCATGCTTTACGATGCCAAGATAGTTCGACCACGAATTATCGTTACTGGGAGGATAAACTGGAACTGCAATAAAACCACCATATAGACAGCCAAAAAACGCTTCTAGAAATTCTAAACCAGGGCGAAATAATAAAATTACCCGGTCCCCTTTTGACAATCCATGGAGCCGCTGCAAATTCATAGCTACAGCACGTGCTGATTGATCAAGCTGTGAATAAGTAAGTTGTCGTTCTATCGTCTCATCGTGTTGGATAAACGTATAGACAAGCTCGTCTGCCATGCAGGTGCTGTTCTCTATTGCAATATCTAATAGCGATTTCGATTGCGTCATGTCAAGATTTCCTTAAAACGATAAATATCTATACTTAACGCCATAAAAATGGAAAGCTAAGTTTGTTGTAAACTCACAGCGCAAACAAACCTTAAAAAACTGCGGCGATTGTCGATGATGCACCCTTGCTGGAACAACGCATCAAGTAATACGTTAAGCCCCAACACTTCGTGAGCTTTAAGAGAGAGCATCATTTTTATTCTCATTATGTTTTGCGCTCAAATAATATATTGGTAATTAACCAGCAACCATTAGCAATATCAATAAATGTAGTGCTTAATATTTTTGTTGTTATTATCTTGAATGAAAAGCGGAAAATTATCCACTTTGCTAAACGAAGCAGCTATAAACTGACGAGAGGTGCCGTTATCACAATGCAAGGTCCTTTTTTTTACATTAAAGCTTTTACTAAATCCATTTATTTCCATTATATCGGTCTCTGATGTTTGCTGCGTTACGTGACTTCAGCAAACTTACCCCCCCGGATAAACAAAAAAATGCCCTACTAATTC
>JANQMK010000308.1 GCA_028280085.1 Pseudomonadales bacterium | reverse complement strand
AAAGAGCATTGCAATCAAATCCCCGTTCCTTGCCGACGCTAATGGCATTGATACAACTTGCCGCTAGTAAAAATGATATTGCCGTAGCGAAGACCTATTTAGAACAAGCTGCTAACATTGAGCCAAAACACTCTGGTGTATTGACTTGGCAGGGCCATTTTAGGAAAAGCGTTGGCGATTTAGAGGGTGCTTTAGA
Source organism: Pseudomonadales bacterium (assembly GCA_028280085.1). Taxonomy (GTDB): domain Bacteria; phylum Pseudomonadota; class Gammaproteobacteria; order Pseudomonadales; family JANQMK01; genus JANQMK01. The sequence goes on along the minus strand of JANQMK010000308.1, from coordinate 8,552 downwards.
ATACTATTCTGATGCCTTGGGCAATATGCGGCAAACGGACTTGATGGAGTATCAGCGTATTTTGGTATTGAATTATCTCAGTGATACCTTTACCAAGCTTGGGCGCCCAGAAGAAGCCGCCATTTATAAAAAAGTGCTCGCTGAAGCCAACCCGCAGCAAAGTAGTTTATCTGTCAAATTTGCCCAGGCTAAAGATTTTTATGAATTGGGTGAGGTAGAAAAGTCTGGTGCTTTGTTAAGTGATATTCTCAAAAGTTCGCCGAATAATAGGCAGGCCCAAGCGTTTTTGGGGTTGATTAAGTATACCCAGGGTGATTTTGCGGCAGCAGAGCAACTACTTTCAAGTAGCGTCGATCCAGAGGTGGCATCAGAACAAGCCGTTAGGCTGTTGGCGAGCGCTGCTTTAAAACAGGGGCATCCTCAAAAGGTTCTAGACTTACTTGAGAAAGATCTAGGTCGTTATGAAGATAGTCCAGATATTTTAGCCATCTATGGTATTGCGGCACTGGCGACACAGAACGAACTCAGTGGTGAAAGTGCTATGATGATGGCTCTCAGTCTCAGACCCAAGTACGCTGGCGCTAGAATCGCATTAGCTAATTATTATTATCGCCAGGGCCGTACCAGAGAAGCACTAAAGCAACTCGATATCGGTTTGCAAATAGAGCCGTCTTCTATTGATATTAACGTTACGCTACTAAAATTTTATAACAGAGAAAATAATGTTGACGCTTTTCAAAAAACGGTTGCGAATTTAATACAGCTTGCGCCAGATAATATTGAGGTGAGAAATAATATTGCCAAGCAGTTTTTTGAGCGACGTCAGTATGCAGACGCTGCTGGTCATTTTAGCGCGGTACTTGTGTTAGAACCTAATAATGCCACGGCTAATTTAGGCCAGGCTGCGGTATTGATGGCGCAACAAGATTGGGCAAAGGCAGCCGAGTATTACCGTAATATTATTAGAAATAATCCTGCAGAGATTAACGCCTACAAAGGTTTATTCTCTTCTTATGAAGGTCTGGATAGTAGTGCGGGTAGAAATAGCGCTACGGCAAAACGACGTGGTATTGAAGTGCTATTAGAACTTGCTCAGGGAGCTGATACTGCTTATGGTGCCAATGCAGTGCTTGCAGAATTTTACCTGCGAGCATCCCAGCCCGAGTTATCATTAGATTATGCCAGGGCCGCTTACGACTTAAAACCTGATGCTGACTATTCAGTAACATTGTACGCAACAGCACATTTTGATTTGGCGTTATTGGCATTTGGCAATGAGGAGTATATCAAAGCGCGGTCCAATGCCAAATCGGCGCTAGAAGTCTCAGCCAATGATATAAGAGTGCTTGAATTATTAGTACGTTGCGAAATAGCGTTAAAGCGTTATGAGCAAGCTGAACAGCTAATAGATAATATTAGGCAAATATATCCTGACGCGCTATTTGCTGAGTTACTCAATGGTGATCTACTAGCGCATCAGGGTGAACTGCAGAAAAGCCTTAGCGAATTTCAAGTGGTATGGCAGAGCAAGCCCACGGCTAAAGTTGGTAAGAAAATTCTCGGCCTGTTAAAGTCTATGGATGAAAATGAGGCTGCCATTAAATTTTCCCAAGATTGGATGGAGCAATTTCCTCAAGCATTAGCGCCAAGGCTATTTTTGGCATTAGCGTTTCATGCTGCTGGCGATAAGGTGAAGGCCATTGAGCAGTATGAGGGCTATGCCGCTATTGATCCTGACAATGGCATAGTAATGAATAATTTGGCTTGGCTATATTTTGAAACTGGCCACTCCGGGGCATTATCGACTGCTGCTCGTGCCTATGAATTAATGCCTGAAAACGGGGCGATTGCTGATACCTATGGCTGGATATTGGTTAATAGCGCTGAAGTCGAACGAGGTGTTGAGATATTAGAGATGGCCTTACAACTTGCACCGGATTCTGAAGAAATTAAGCGCCATCTTGAGCTAGCTTTTAATAAGTTAAATGGCCTAGAGCCGTTAGCGGGTCCTCGTGTTCAGTGATTACTGGATATTGAGAGCATAGGCTTAGGTGGATGGGTGTAGTCGATAGGCGTACTGGTTTGATGGACCCGCTTTAAGACTTTGAATACAAAGGCTTTTTAAGTTAGAGTAGCCCACAAAGTTTTTGACTGATTTGTATTCGATTTATATGGGCGTCGGACTACACTGAATACTATGTTACTGAATGTTATGGTATTCACAGACTAAGTTACTAAATACTATGTTGAGCGAAGAATGAGTGGCATTGAACCGAGAATGTTTCATTATTGAAACTGCATAAATTTTCGGTTCAGTTATAATGGCCGCCCTGCGTTTACCCGCATTTTTCGTAAACCCTGAAACCACTACTAACTCCAGAGTGGAATATAGAGTTCACACTATGAAAGTACTGATTGTGTTTGGCACTCGTCCAGAAGCTATAAAAATGGCTCCCCTGGTCCATGCATTGCTAGAGGATACCTTTTTTGATACCCGCGTTTGTGTTACTGCACAACATCGAGAGATGTTGGACCAAGTATTGGGCTTGTTCGATATTGAGCCTTACTATGACCTTAATATTATGCAGCCAGGCCAAACATTAAGTGGAATTACTGCCAATATTCTTACTAAGATTGAGCCAGTGTTAAAGGATTTTGCGCCGGATACCGTATTAGTACATGGTGATACCAGCACAACTTTTGCAACTAGTTTAGCGGCTTATTACCAGCAGATTGCGGTGGGCCATGTTGAAGCAGGGCTAAGGACAGGTAATCTCTATTCGCCGTGGCCGGAAGAGGCTAACCGAAAATTGACAGGGGCGTTAACTCGTTTTCATTTTGCGCCGACCGACAAATCATCTGCTAACTTAAGAGCGGAAGGCGTTCAGTCAGATCATATTGTTATTACCGGCAATACTGTTATAGATGCGCTGTTTTGGGTGAACGATAAGATCAGTCGTGAGGTAGAGCTATCTAATACGCTTGCTGCACAATACCCCTACCTTGATGATACCAAAAAGCTTATTTTAGTTACCGGGCATCGGCGGGAAAGTTTTGGTGGTGGGTTTGAGCGTATTTGCGAGTCATTAGCACATATTGCTACGACTCACGGCGACACTGAAATTATTTACCCGGTTCATCTCAATCCCAATGTACAAGAGCCGGTTAATAGGCTGTTATCAGGTATTGATAATATTCATTTAATAGAGCCGCAGGATTATTTGCCTTTTGTTTATCTAATGCGGCGCTCCCACATTATTCTCACCGACTCTGGTGGTATCCAAGAAGAAGCACCGTCACTGGGTAAACCTGTATTAGTGATGAGAGAAACGACCGAGCGACCTGAAGCGGTCACCGCTGGTACGGTACAGTTGGTAGGCACAGATACCACTAAGATTACCTCTGCTGTGCGTGTTTTATTGGAAGATGAGACCGCTTACTCAGCGATGAGTCGCGCCCACAATCCGTATGGCGACGGCAAAGCTTGTGGGCGAATTGTTGAGGCGCTTAAGCAAGCCGAGTTAAAAAAGTAACATAGAATAGGAAGCATGGCATGGAATTCGAAACTATATCTGTCATTGGTCTAGGGTACATTGGCCTTCCCACTGCTGCCGCATTTGCTTCGCGGCGCAAGCGAGTTATTGGTGTCGATGTCAATCAGCAAGCGGTTAATACGATTAACCAAGGTGAAATTCATATTATTGAACCTGAGCTTGATATCGTGGTTCATGCCACTGTGACCGAGGGTTACTTGCGCGCGACGACTGCCCCAGAACCGGCCGATGCCTTTCTTATTGCGGTGCCCACACCTTTTAAGGACAACTACGAGCCTGATCTGACTTATATTAAATCTGCCTGCGAAAATATTGCTCCAGTACTGAAAAAGGGCGACTTAATTATCCTTGAGTCGACTTCGCCAGTTGGTAGTACCGAGCAAATGGCTGAGTGGTTAGCGCAAGCTCGCAGTGATTTAAGTTTTCCGCAGCAGCAAGGTGAAGACTCTGATATTCGCATTGCCCACTGTCCGGAACGGGTATTGCCCGGTCATGTTATGCATGAATTGATTACCAATGATCGCGTCATCGGTGGCATGACAGAAAAATGTTCGCGCTATGCGGTCGCGCTTTATGAAATCTTTGTGAAGGGTGAGTGTATTACTACCAATGCCCGCACAGCTGAAATGTGTAAGTTAACGGAGAATGCTTCTAGGGACGTCAGTATTGCGTTTGCTAACGAGCTATCACTAATTTGCGACAAGTTAGATATTAATGTCTGGGAGTTAATTCAATTGGCCAATCGCCATCCCAGAATCAATATATTACAACCGGGTCCAGGAGTGGGTGGCCATTGTATCGCAGTTGATCCTTGGTTTATTATTAATAAGACGCCTGAAGAGGCCCAACTCATGAAAACCGCTCGTATGGTTAATGATGGTAAGCCAGAGTGGGTGATTAACAAAGTAAAAATTGCTGTGGCGGATATTCTATCTAGCAACCCCAGCAGAACCGCCGCAGACATTACGATTGCTTGTTTTGGTCTGGCCTTTAAAGCTGATATTGATGACTTACGAGAAAGTCCGGCACTGGATATCACGCTCAAACTGGCGGAAGGCCACCCCAGTACCATTATGGCGGTGGAACCCAACGTTGAGACTATGCCTAGCGTACTCGAGGGTAAAAATATATCGTTGGAAAGTGCAGGCAATGCTATTGCTAAAGCAGATATTTTGGTGCTTTTGGTTGATCATAAACTATTTAGGCAGCTTGAAGTGACTCAGCAAAGCGGTAAAATTATTATCGACACTCGAGGCATATGGGGTGAACGAGAATAAGATTACCGTTCTAATCATGTAGTATATATGCTACACGTAGTGTAATTCCCAAACCCCGTACTCCTATGCTATGGCAGTCCCGATGCCATAGTAGTCTATGTAGCCGCACATAAAGTTCTTGGCAAATTGAAGAATGGGCCTTTTAGGTAGGTCTTAGGGGTTAGGTTCGGGTGATTCGTTTGTAGGGATAATAATAGGACGCTTTTTCTTTTTTTTGTCTTCATCGTGTATTGTTTTCATCGCGCGCATGACGAGCCCTAAGCATACCCACATGAATACAACACCTTCTTTTGGGTAAAATGACTGAGCGCCGATGGCAGAAATGAGGTGAGCCAGCAAAAAGGCGAGGGCACTCCCACCGATGGTGATATATAATGGGTTTTCGTGCATAAACAGCCTATAGCCATATCTCAACATGATGAAAAAGAATATCAATACGGGCAATACCCCTAAAAATCCATTGTCCAATATAAACTGGATATAGGCGTTATGTGGATGCCCCCATGGTGCACCCAGTAATTCGAACACTCTGGTGCCTGCTCCTGTGGTTAAAAACGCTTTGCGGCCTTGGCCAATAAAAGGCGCTTCACCGATTTCCTCAAAAGCAAATGGCCAGACCACGGCTCGACCCGATGTAATGGCGTAGGTGTCTCGTCCACTATCATCAATGGTACCGAGCTCTTCTGATCGAGATTCATGGCTTTCTGAAGAAAACCCCTCAAACAGACGATCTTTGGCAGCAGGTACAATGGCTATTCCGATTGCGATCAAAACAGGCCCTATAAACAATAAAATGCGCCAGCGCAGAAAGGAAAAGATAACACCGATAATTGCCCAGGCTCCGTAACCTGTTCTACCGGCGGTCAAAATCAATGCGAGGAAGCAAATGCCAGCGCAGCCCAAACAAATGAGCTGTTTAGATTTGCTATGCAAATACATAAGCCGGGAGCAGAAAAATGCCCAGAAGGCCGCTGCCATCATACCGGCCAGGTCTACCCGGTGGTAGCCCGGCGTTTTGTCCAGTACGCGCACAGCCTTCTGCTGTAGTACCTTAGCGTCTAAAGCAGCCCCCAATCCCATACGACTGATGATTTGAAGTGCGATGAGCATGACGGCAACTAACAAAGCGTTGAGCACAAACCTGACTCTATCTTCGTCGCGACAGCCGTCATAAACTAAAATGCCAGGAATAACCCATTTAACACAGTTAATAAACTCATCAACAATGAGCTGGGAGCGAATCTTAGACAGGCTGCTACCAGGTCTACCAATTGATTGATTATAGTCGTTAATTAAATCGAGATCGGTAAATAGGCGTAATAGGCTGACAGTAATCAATGCAAAATAGACCCATAATAGACAGTGGATATGGGTCGGCATATCCCACACTCGCTTCTCTTTTCGTTTGCTAGTAACCCAAGCCGCCAAAACAAAAAAAAGTAAAATGTTGAAAGGGTTAAGACCTGGAATGCCTAACATGGTCTTGGGCATATCAGCGCGCTCGAGCACAGCCATTAAAACGATTAGGCCGCATAACGATTTAAACCAATCTTTAAAGGCGTAGGCGCTTAAAAAACTGATAAAGCCAAATAAAATTGTATATCGGATCATATTTTGCCTTCACAAACCGTCTGTCAGCAGAGATGCAGCCAGTACGTTTTTAGTTGCCGTAGATTAGATAGAAACATGGATAAGAAGAGTACCTTTATTCACCAATAGTTGTTATACCAGATACTTGGCAACTGTGTTGATCACATATTGGACCTTATCAATTGTGCGCTACCATTACTCACACTGTAGGATTATAGCTCAAACTAAACCTTAGCTCATTAGGATTCCCGGTATACCGTCGTGCCTTGATGACGAGTCGGTAGCGAATGGGTATATGAGAGGGACAAATAGTTGTCTTACTTCATTCCATTACCAATTTTAGACTGATGAGATCGCAGCAGCAGTTGCAGATATTACCTCTAGTGAACTGAATTAGATGGCGGATTGATAGTGGTATTGAGTAATACGGTATTTTCTATTGTCTTTTAATTGAAATAGAAAATCCTCATGAAACCAACCCACTAGTACTTTCTCCATGTTTAATGACGGCGCTTCAATTTTTGCGTATCGGTATTTACTTAAAAACTCTGCATTATCATATAGCCCTTTAAGTACACGATTTTGAAAAGAAGTCTGTAGTTTAGCCGAGCTAAAGGACCATTCTAACGGCTTCATTACTCGAGGTATCACAATTTGAGGGTTTAGCTCGAAGAAAACGCTACTATCGAATGCTGCGTGGTTTTTCTTACCTTGTCGATCACCTGAATTATGGGCCATCTTAGAATTATTGAGTCCCATCAAATCAATGACTTTGCCAGAAAAACCGTATTTAATGCCACCCGCAGCAATGACACCGAGTGAGGGTAATTCCTCTTGGCTGCTAAAATATTTTTCTACCGCTTGACCGATATCTCTTCCGCCTTGGGCGATGCCGAACTCGGAACCCATTTCGGAGTACTCTTCAAATTTTACTAAAAAGCCAATGCGTGCAGCAAGAAATGTGCTAAGTGCGATGGCTGCTAGTGTAAGGACTGCGGGCTGGGTGAATCTTTGTGTTGGCTTTATTGTGACGTAATTTGGTAAAACAAAGCGTAAAGTATAAAACATGTTGAGTATTAAGATAGGGTATGTGTATTGATAAAACCTGAATGAGCCAAAATGATCGCCGCCTGTGACAACCGGTAAGAGTAAACCTGCGGCAGTAAAAAACGGTAGATAAGAGATACCTTCTAAACTTGAATCGCCTTTGAGTAAGCGTATTACGGTATCTATTAGCGAGATGGCCGACAAAAGAACTGCTGAGAATACGACGAAATCTGATATAAGGTACTTAATGAGGTACTTAAAACCCTGTATCAAGTTATATAATAGAGACGAGTCTACTTTTGCGTAAAAGGTGTTTGGTAACGGGTAGCCAAAGTAGTTTAACCTAAATGTGAGTAATAATAGACTTGTCGCTATGTAAGTTACCAAGGCCGGTAAAATATATTTAAATGCCGCTTGAAAGCCGCGTTCACTCCAGTGACGCAAGAACACTACGCCGATAAAAATAAGTACCCATGCGAGGGACTCAGGCCTAGTCAGCAGTAGCAGTACGCAGACAGGCAAAAAAGCTATATAAAAACTACTTGGATTATTAAATCTGCTTATGGAGATAAGTGTTGCTCCCAGCAATAAACTACTCCATATTGCATTCTCCATGATAGTAATGGTCGACCAAGTGATGAAAGGTAGGGCCAATACCAGAATAATTATGTAACTGACACCCCACCAAGAAAAATACGTCGCTGAGGTAGCCTCGGTATTACCAAAATGATTATGTATATATCGAGCGCCCATCGTGATGCAGAAAGCTGTTACGGCGAAATTTAATATCATCAACATCAGCTCGGGAGATGGTAGTATCTTAAATACCATCGAGCAGACAAGTACCCAGAACATAGAGGTAAAGCCCTCGACCCGTTCATCGCCAGCGTTATAGACGAAGCCATAACCTTCAGCCACATTCTTGGCATAGACAAAAAATATGTTTGCATCGTCGATTCCTATCATCGGGTAATTGAACACATGTAGGATGGCGATAGCTACAATAGATACCAGCAATAAGTTTAAAAAGTAAGTTGGAAGAAATGTTCGCATATCGATAACACGCCTTTCTTTTAAGCTAAAG
>JANQMK010000289.1 GCA_028280085.1 Pseudomonadales bacterium | reverse complement strand
TAATTTATCAAATGCCTCGGTTTTTTCAGCACCGTCGCCATCAGTGTAGGTAACAACCACCTGCCCGTTATTAACCTCGGTGCCAACGACACGCGCATTTAACCTAATATCTAAGCCTTGTTTGGTGAGAATCTTTTTGGCTTCTTTAGCGACCATCACATCCATATTAACTAAGAAATCTTCTAACGCTTCAATGACAATCACTTCGGAACCCAAACGATTCCACACACTACCTAACTCCAAGCCAATAACACCAGCACCAATAACACCTAATCGCTTAGGTACTGATTGAAATTCTAGTGCGCCGGTTGAATCAACAATAATGTCATCCTGCAGTGGGGCCGGTGGAATCTCCACGGGCACAGAGCCGGTCGCAATAATAATGTTGTCCGCTTGCAAAATAGTCTGATTACCCGCATGATCAGTAAGTTCTACCTGCTTACCAGAAAGAATTTTTCCCGTTCCCTGCTTACCTTCAACGCCGTTGGCTTTAAATAACTGACTAATTCCGCCAGTCAATTGCTTTACAATAGTATCCTTGCGATTAACCATGGCTGGCACATCGATAGCTACTTGTTCGATGCCGATGCCATGCACGCCCAATCCGTCTTTTGCCTCGTGATATTTATGAGAACTATCAAGCAACGCTTTACTGGGAATACATCCAACATTAAGGCATGTGCCACCATAAGCCGGCTGACCTTCTTTGGTAAGCCACTTCTCAATGCAAGCAGTTTTCATACCCAGCTGTGCGCAGCGAATTGCCGCAGCATAACCTGCAGGTCCTGAACCGATCACAATCACTTCATATTTTTCTGACATTATTTACGCCCTGTTTTAAGTCCGATTGACAATTGAGCCAGCGTCGCCAAGCCATTAACAACGCCATTTCACTGCATACAGAAAAAATTGAATTAAATTTCCAAGAGAATTCTTGCGGGATCCTCGAGTAGGTCTTTGATAGCAATTAAGAACTGTACGGCTTCCTTACCATCGACAAGACGATGGTCATAGGACAACGCTAAATACATCATAGGTAAAACGACCACTTCACCATCAACCGCCATCGGCCGTTCCTGGATTTTATGCATACCTAATATGCCTGTCTGCGGCGGATTCAAGATGGGAGTGGACATCAGTGAACCAAAGACGCCGCCATTGGTGATAGTGAAAGTACCGCCAGTCATTTCTTCAATAGTGAGTTTGCCCGTTCGCGCTTTTTCGCCAAACTCTTTTATGGTCGCTTCGACTTCTGCTAAACCCATAAAGTCAGCATCACGTAATACGGGGACCACTAGCCCCTTGTCAGTCGATACCGCAACACCAATATCCTGATAGCCGTGATAGACAATATCATCACCGTCAATCGAAGCGTTAATGGAAGGAAAACGTTTTAATGCCTCAGTCGTAGCTTTAACAAAAAACGACATAAAACCCAATTTGGTCCCATTGTGAGTTTTTTCAAACCGCTCTTTATATTTTTTTCGTAATGCCATCACGGGGATCATATTGACTTCATTAAATGTGGTCAGCATCGCGGTCTTCTGCGACACATCCAGTAAGCGCTCAGCAATACGTGCTCGCATTCGAGTCATCGGCACCCGTTTTTCCAGCCGGTTACCGGCATCCATCTCAATATTGCGCGCAACGACGCTCGGTGTTGTCACCGGATCAGCCGGTTTGGCAGCAACACCATCAGATTTAACAGGTGCGCTTTTTAAATGGCTAATCACATCTTCTTTCGTTACTCTCCCATCTTTGCCGGTACCATTTATGGCAGCAATATTTACCCCATTTTCTTCGGCCAGCTTACGGGCTGCCGGATTGAGCAACTTCCCGTCTTCAGACTCGGTCGACGGAACACTGGCGGCCGTAGGCGCAGGCGTTGCTGTAGCTGAAGTGCCTGCCTCGCCCTCTACAAAAACGGCGATGACTTCATTACTCAATACGGTATCGCCTTCATTCTTCACAATATCTTTTAATGACCCGTTAGCTGGCGCAACAACCTCTAACACCACTTTATCCGTCTCTATATCAACAATTAGATCATCCCGCGAGACAGGTTCGCCTTCTTTAACATGCCAGGTAGCAATCGTCCCATCTTGTACCGATTCAGGGAATGTAGGTGCTTTGATTTCGATAGCCATTTCTCTTCCTTCACCAACGTTGGTTCATCGCGTACTAACTACGTTATTCACTACTACTGCTACTTAACGACATTCCAACTTGTTTGTCGTTCAATTACCATTAAATCTACCACTTACGCTCGGTAAATTAGGCGAGAAAGCGCTAATTAACCCTGAGCGCCTCTTCCATTAACTTTTCTTGCTGCTGCAAATGTAGCGCCATATAACCCGCCGCTGCCGCCGCCGAGGCATCGCGACCTAAATGGTTTAGATATAGACGCGGGTTCATACGGTGTAGCACCCGCCGCATATGATGTTGACTACTGTACCAAGCGCCCTGATTCAGTGGTTCTTCTTGCACCCAAACAACATCAGAAATATTCTCAAACACTGACAGCACCTTGAGTAAATCTTCTTCCGGAAAAGGATAGAGTTGTTCCAACCGCACGATGGCTACATCTGTCTGTTCATTAGCTCGGCGTGCTTCCAGCAAATGATAATAAACTTTACCCGCACACATAATAATACGTTTTACATTCGCCGGTTCTATCTGCGCATCCTGCTCGCTGATCACATTCTGAAACGAACCTTCAGCTAATTCGTCTAAGGTAGATACGGCTAGCGGGTGTCGCAACAGCCATTTAGGACTCATGACAACCAAAGGTTTGCGCAGCGGCCTAATCGCTTGTCGCCGTAACATATGAAACACCTGCGACGGTGTAGTTGGAATGCAGACCTGAATATTATGTTCAGCACACAATTGTAGATAACGTTCTAACCTCGCTGAAGAGTGTTCAGGCCCCTGCCCTTCATATCCATGGGGTAATAACATGGTCAAACCACTAAGGCGTTCCCACTTGTGCTCACCACTACTGATAAACTGGTCAATAATCATTTGCGCACCATTAGCAAAATCGCCAAATTGTGCTTCCCAAATTACTAAGCCGCCGGGCGCCGTAGTAGAGTAACCATATTCAAAGCCCAACACTGCCAACTCCGACAGTAATGAATCATGAATGCGAAAATCTGCCTGTTCAGTAGAAATGTTGGTAAGCGGCGTATAGGTCGCTGAGTCTCTCTGACTATGAATAACAGCATGACGATGTGAAAATGTGCCCCGTCCAACATCCTGTCCCGTCAATCGCACCGGATAGCCTTGCTCTACCAAAGTGGCATAGGCCAACGTTTCAGCCATACCCCAGTTAACAGCCAACGCGCCGCCAGCCATTTTGCGGCGATCATCGTATATCTTAGCCACCTGCCGTTGTAGCACGATACCATCGGGGACTTCACAAATCTTATTGGCAATTTCTTTCAGCTTATTGATCTCAATGGTGGTATCGCACGGCATGGTCCATTCATGCTTCAGATACGGCGACCAATCGACGAATAACTTTTTATCCGGCTCTCGCACTAGCGCTTTAACAACGTGTTTGCCGCTGTCAAGCAACGAGCGGTACTCATCGGACATGTCACTCACAGACTGCTCAGATAACAAACCGTCATTGATAAGTTTTTTTGCGTACAATGCGCAAGTGGTCTTGAGACTTTTTATCACTTGATACATTAATGGTTGCGTGCCAGATGGTTCATCCGTCTCGTTATGTCCGCGACGACGATAACAGTAGAGATCAATGACAACATCTTTTTGAAACTCAAAGCGATAGTCAACTGCAACCTGAGTGACAAACAACACCGCTTCAGGATCATCGGCATTAACATGAAAGATAGGTGCCTGCACCATCTTAGCCACATCAGTACAGTATTCGGTGGAGCGGCTATCTTCCCGTTTATTGGTAGTAAAGCCAACCTGGTTGTTGACAATGATGTGGATAGTACCACCGGTGCGATAAGCACGTGTCTGGGACATCTGGAAGGTTTCCATCACCACACCCTGACCGGCAAAAGCGGCATCGCCATGTATCACAATTGGCAGCACTTTATCGCCTTCAGCATCTCGTCGGCGATCTTGTCGCGCGCGCACAGAACCTTGCACCACTGGCGACACAATTTCTAAATGAGATGGGTTAAAGGCCATGGCTAAGTGAATCTCACCGCCAGTGGTCATGACATTCGAAGAAAAACCCTGGTGGTACTTAACATCGCCAGAGGTCTGATAAACAGCTCTCCCCTCAAATTCATCAAATAAATCGGCCGGCACTTTACCCAATATATTAACCAAACAATTTAACCGCCCCCGATGCGCCATACCGAGAACGATTTCTTTAATGCCATAAGAGCCTGAACGCTGCACCACTTCGTCCAAGCAGGGGATAAGGCTTTCCCCCCCTTCAAGACCAAAGCGTTTAGTGCCAGGATATTTGCTATCAAGATGCTTTTCCAAACCCTCAGCAGCGGTTAACCTCTCTAGCAAATGTATTTTTACATCATCGTTAAATTCAGGCTTAGAACGTACACTCTCAAAACGCTGTTGCAGCCATTGCTTTTCCGCCAGATTGGTAATATGCATAAACTCTGCGCCAACGGTATCACAGTAGGTGGCTTCTAAATTTTCAATGACTTCACCTAAGGTCGCCTCGTCTTTGCCAAAGAACAGAGTACTCGTCTGAAATACAATATCTAAGTCTGCCTGAGTTAAATTATGAAATGCTAAGTCTAAATCAGGCACTGTCTCACGCTCCATCAGTCCAAGCGGATCAAGTTTCGCCTTTTGGTGGCCTCGAAAACGATAGGAGCTAATTAACTGTAAGACCTTAACTTGCTTGCTCTCATGCTCCAGTTTAGAGCTACCGGTACCCGGTAGCAGTGTGGGCTGAGTGCGCTTTTTGGAAATTTCTTCAAAATGGTCACGGATAGCAGAATGAGGGGTATCTTGCGTTGCCACGCCAGCGATGCGAGGCAGTTTTTCAAAATATACCCGCCACTCATCAGGCACACTATTGGCATCGACTAAATATTGGTCGTAGAGGTCCTCCACATAAGCAGCATTGCCGCCTGAAATATGGGACGTGCTCCACAACAATTCCATGATGCTTTGTTGCATTCTACCTATTCCTCAACCTATCCACCTGTAAAGCAGCAGATGCAAACAAAGAGATCTTGTTGATTTACGCACCGATGCTTTATCTGCAATACGCACCAATGTACCGATAAACCGGGACCTATAGTACTTACCTATGCCGCTAAACCAATGGCCGCAAAACCCATGGCCACTAGACCCATGCCGCCAGAAAAATTAATAAATAGCCGCGAAACAGTCACGGCACTCACCATTGCAACAATCACAATATAATTAACGCGACAATACAATGAAAAAATTACTAATATTCATAATAAGACAATGATTAGTGCGCTGATAACACCAACTTAGTCTACCTGGTGACCGTCTACACTAATGACAACCAATGAAATAGACTATTTGTTTTACTATAGCTTTTTGAAAGACAAGGACCAAATTTTTATAGTGGAAAGCTGTACTTACCACTATAAGCTTCAATAGCATGTCAATATGTCGGCCGCGTTCTCTCTCAATAGATTACGGTGTGGAAGGCTATTTAGGTAGCACGCGTCAGTAACATATTCCTTATATGGCCAATGGCCTTGGTAGGATTAAGCCCTTTTGGACAAACTGACACACAATTCATAATACCATGGCAACGAAATACGCTGAAAGGGTCATCCAAATTGGCTAGTCGCTGCTCTGTATCAGTATCCCTACTGTCAGCTAAAAATCGATAGGCTTGAAGCAAGCCAGACGGGCCGACAAACTTATCAGGATTCCACCAAAATGATGGACAAGCGGTTGAACAACAAGCACAGAGAATACACTCATAAAGACCATCCAGCTTTTCACGATCTGCTGGTGATTGTAAACGCTCGATAGCGGGAGGTGGTGTATCATTAATCAAATAAGGCTGTACTTTTTCATATTGACGATAAAATTGTTCCATATCGACAATGAGATCGCGTATCACGGGCAGGCCAGGCAACGGACGCAACACTAGTTTACCTTCTGGCGCTGCTTCAGACAGCGGGGTAATACAAGCCAGGCCATTTTTACCATTCATATTGACGCCGTCAGAACCGCAAACCCCTTCTCGGCAAGAGCGCCGATATGAGATAGTAGCGTCCTGTTCTTTCAGTATTTCCAGTACGTCAAGCACCATAATATCTTTGCCGCCGGTATCGACATTGATATCTTGCATGTAGGGTTCGCGGTCAGTCTCCGGATTGAAACGGTAGATACTAACTAACATGAATCTTCCCCCAATTTAGTAGGTTCTGGTCTTTGGCTGAAATGTATCCACAGTCTTCGGCTCAAAGTTTACTCCGCGCTTGCCAACGGATTTTTCCTCAGGATAGTACATAGAATGACACAACCAATTTTCGTCATCACGTTCTTGATAATCATCACGTGCGTGAGCCCCACGACTTTCTTTGCGCTCCTCTGCAGCAATCGCCGTTGCTTCAGCCACTTCAAAAAGGTTTTGTAACTCTAATGCCTCAATACGTGCGGTATTAAATGTTTGACTTTTGTCTTCAAGGTGTAAATTGGCAATTCGAGACCTCAGCTCCGCTAACTTCTGAATGCCCTCTTGCATGAAGTCGCCTTTACGAAATACGCCAAAGTGGTTTTGCATAATGCTCTGTAATTCTTTTCTTAAATCAGAGGCTTTTTCTCCGGCGGTAGAATTATTAATGGTATTCAAGCGTTGTTGAGCTAATTCAAGATCACTCTCACTAGCATCCCGCAGATCGATACCTTCTCGCAAAGACTTTTCTATATGTAATCCGGAAGAGCGGCCAAAAACAACGAGATCTAGTAGCGAGTTACCACCCAAACGATTAGCGCCATGGACCGATACACACGCGACCTCACCACAAGCGTAGAGGCCCGGAATGACCACATCATTACCGTCTTTGTCTACCGTTAAAGCTTGGCCATCAACATTAGTTGGAATCCCTCCCATCATGTAGTGACAGGTCGGCACAACCGGTATGGGCACCTTAACGGGATCAGCATGGGCAAATGTTTCGGATAGTTCACAGATCCCGGGCAAGCGGCTCTTTAATACCTCTTCACCCAGGTGATCAAGCTTCAAGAAAACGTGGTCACCATCAGGTCCGCAACCTCGGCCTTCTAATATTTCTAATACCATAGAACGGGCAACAACGTCACGGCCCGCCAAATCTTTAGCATTCGGCGCGTAGCGCTCCATAAAACGCTCACCATCTTTATTGATTAGGTAACCGCCTTCACCGCGACACCCCTCGGTAACCAACACACCTGCGCCATGAATACCCGTGGGATGAAATTGCCACATTTCAATATCTTGTACCGGAAAACCAGCACGTAGTGCCATACCCACACCATCGCCAGTATTAATATGGGCATTAGTGGTGGACGCATAGATACGCCCTGCTCCACCGGTGGCAAATACCGTCGCCTTAGATTTAATATAGGCAGTTTCACCAGTTTCAATACAGATGGCGATAACTCCGACTACGGCGTTATCTTGGTTTTTAACAATATCTGTGGCAAACCACTCATTGAGAAAAACCGTATTATTTTTCATATTACCCTGATAGAGGGTATGCAGTAACGCATGGCCAGTACGGTCAGCAGCAGCACATGTCCTAGCCGCTTGACCACCGTTACCATAATCTTTTGACTGGCCACCAAACGGACGCTGATAGATCCTGCCATTATCAAAGCGTGAAAAAGGTAAGCCCATATGCTCCAATTCAAATACCGCTTCAGGTCCCACACTGCACATATACTCGATAGCATCTTGATCGCCAATATAGTCAGAGCCTTTCACAGTATCGTACATATGCCAACGCCAATCATCGTTGGGATCCGCACTGGCAATAGCGCAGGTAATACCGCCTTGCGCGGAGACTGTGTGTGAACGAGTGGGAAAGACTTTAGAAATAACTGCGGTCTTATAACCTGATTGCGCTAATTGCAATGCAGCCCGCATGCCTGCACCACCACCACCAACAATAACGCCATCAAATGAAATTGTTCTCATCGCTGACATACCTATATACCCCACAGAATCTCAATACCCCAGAGCATATAGCTCGCCATCACCACGCCACAACCTATCTGTAAAGCGATACGTAACAGGGTACCCGTACTACCCATTAGCCTTTCTGTCAGATAATCTGTTAACACACACCACATACCAATCCACGCGTGTGCACCCAGTGAGATCAAGGCTAACAAGCTAAATACTCTCACAGGGGTAGACTGAAATAGCTCTCGCCACTGCCCGTATGACATGTCTGGATTAAACCAAATGTAGCCAGCTATCCAAATAAAGTAGGCGGCCAATATAACCGCAGATACACGTTGAATAAGCCAATCATATAAACCACTTCGACCAAAACTTGTTACATGCGTTACCATATCCAGCCTCCAGCAATGACAATAAGTACCGCAGAAACCACAGCAACGGCTTTAGCGCCCTTAACACCACCCTCTAATGTTTCACCATACCCCATGTCCATGATCAAATGCCTTATGCCTGCGACGGTATGGTAAATGAACGCGCTCACCACCCCACACACAATAAGTTTGGCAAAAAAAGAATCAAGACATTCTTGAACTTTGGCAAAACCTTCAGCAGAGGTTAATGACACGTCGAGCATCCATAACAAGATACCTACCCCAACAAATAACATCACACCGGTAATACGGTGAGTGATAGAAACGTAAGCGGGAAGCGGCACGTGTATGGTAGAAAGGTCTAAATTTACAGGTCGTTTATCATTCACGGCTTTGATCACATTTTAAGCCCGACAGTAGGGCGGTTAATGGAGTTAAGACAAAACGCTAAATAAAATTGGGCTATGTAAAATCAGCATACAGTAACTTTTGGCGCTGCATTATAGTGACATCCCCTTGGAAATACAAACATATGCTCTGTCGTCTCAGTGTGGGTTAGAAAATCGAAAAATATTATTTCAACTTATTCACAAGTTCACAGGCACAGGCCACTAACTGCATTGTTTAATGTGCAACTAAAAGCTTGCCTTTGATAGTATCGAACGATTGCTAGTATCTAACGATGCCCAATTAAATTAAATAGTCTAAAGCTGACTAACTTCAACTCGTCTTTGAGACACAGACGTATGTTTAGACATTTCGTTACAACCTTTAAAACTATTGTCATATTAAATATCGTTAAAAAATAGGATGGCCAGATCAATATCTATCATTAACTAACTTAACATGGCACTGCATAAACGTCGTTAAAAGCGACTTGGACTACTTGGTCCGACATTTTGGTCCAACGTAGCTACTTAGTCTAACGTTACTACTGAGCCCGACGTTACCGCCCAGTCCGGCGTTACCACCCAATCCAGCGTTACCACTTAGCCCAACACTACCGATTACACCGATGTTACCCTATTAAACCAATGTTACCGTATTAATAGGCGCAATTGTCTGCTATTGGCAACAGCCTCAACACAGCAACTTTAGACCAACCCACGGAATATATGCGAACACAAACTAAACAACCCTAAATTATCCTGCTTCATATTCGTTTATATTCCCTATCAACGCACTAAAATATAGCGACTTCTGCTAAGGGCATGCCAGATATAGGCACATTTTTTTTCTAGATCTATAATTAGGTATGACATGCCAAGTATAGCAATTGACAATCTCATTCTTGGCCTTATAGTTGTGCGATCTCAAACAGGATATCAGGTAATTAACGTGTATTTTTCCTGGGCCTTTAATGCAGATTAGTGGGAAAGTCAGTGAGGAAAAACAGTAGTTGCTTCATCTCGTACTCGTCTCATATGTAAGTAATATAATAGTAGTCGGTAAAGTAAGTAAGTGATTATCGCTACTAGTTAAGGACATCAGCTAGGAGTCAGTAATGACAGAATTAAAAGCCCAATTAACGGTCGATGGAGTAGATAAGACAATTGAGCTACCTGTTTATAGCGGTACCGAAGGCCCCATGGTGGTCGATGTTCGCGGGCTAACAGCGCAAGGATTGTTCACCTATGATCCAGGCTTTATGTCAACGGCCTCATGTGAATCCAAAATTACTTATATTGATGGCGGCCAAGGTACCCTACTTCACCGCGGTTACCCCATTGAACAATTGGCAGAACATTCTACTTATTTAGAAACCTGTTACTTGCTATTGTATGGCGAGCTACCAAGTAAAGCTGAAAAAGAAGCGTTTGAAGCTACTATTACTAGTCATACCATGGTGCACGAGTCTATCGCAGACTTCTATCATGGTTTTCGTCGCGACGCCCATCCAATGGCTATTATGTGCGGCGCAGTAGGCGCCCTATCGGCTTTCTACCATGAGTCACTCAATATAGAAAACGAAGAACATCGCGTACAAACAGCTATTAAGCTAATCGCAAAAATTCCGACCTTGGCTGCCATGTGTTACAAATTCTCTATCGGTCAGCCCTTTATGTACCCCGACAATTCAAAGTCCTATGCCGAAAATTTCTTGCATATGATGTTTGGTGTACCCTGCGAAGAAAGTAATATTAAGCCTGTTATAGCAAGAGCAATGGATCGCGTCTTCTTGTTACACGCCGATCACGAACAAAACGCTTCGACGTCAACCGTACGTCTCGCTGGTTCATCCGGCGCTAACCCATTCGCCTGTGTTGCGTCAGGTATTGCTGCATTGTGGGGCCCAGCTCATGGCGGTGCCAATGAAGCGGTACTTAACATGCTATACGAAATTGGTGATGTGTCCCGTATTGATGAATACATCAAACGTGCAAAAGATAAAAACGATCCGTTTCGTTTAATGGGCTTCGGTCATCGCGTCTATAAAAACTTCGACCCACGCGCCAAAGTTATGAAACAGTCCTGTGATGAGGTATTACAGGAATTAGGGTTAGAAGATGACCCGCTACTTAAAATTGCTAAACGACTCGAGCAGATTGCATTAGAAGATGAATATTTTATCGAGAAAAAGCTGTACCCCAATGTAGACTTCTATTCGGGCATTATTCTGAAAGCACTAGGCATCCCTGTGGAGATGTTTACCGTTATCTTCGCAACAGGGCGCACACCTGGCTGGGTAGCACATTGGCACGAGATGATTAGCGGCCCTTATAAAATTGGCCGCCCGCGACAACTCTACACAGGTTACAGTAAGCGCGATTATGTTAAATTAGAAGACCGTTAAGTTAGAAGACTATTAAAGTTAGAAAACGTTTAAGTTACAGGGCCGTTTAGTTATAGGATAAACGATAGATTAAGCTGGAAGGCAGATTAAATTATAAGACAAGTTATAATTGAAGACCTTCCGCCTCTATCTATCAAAGATTATCACCTGTCATTTTATTTCAGTGCCTCGACGGACGATATAACTTCCTTAATAGCGGCCTCAAACTCATCTAAACTCAGCGCAGCTCGAGGAAAGTCATTT